>NZ_JAGGLN010000006.1 GCF_017874455.1 Methanobacterium aggregans
TTTTTGATTGTACTGTAGACGGGAGTCTATGGGAACTCTTTAACGCTGCCGGCCATACCCTTTAAAATTATATTACTAAAATAAAACACATTTTTCTAAACTTTAAAACAATTAAAATACTTTATTTTATGTTAAAAATTATTTTTAACCCCATTTAAATTATCCAGGTGATTTAACACCTGTGATCCACTTCATAGTATCTATCATTTGGTAGTGCTATGAACGTGGAACCCCCTTTAATTAATATAATTTATTTTAAAACTGAAACTTAACTTCAAGATTTGAGGATCCATTTTTTTTTATTCACTGATTTTTAATTATTAATTCACCAAGTATTCTGTAGATCAAATTTTAAATTAAGCCACTTACAGATACCTGCTATTTTCTTACCCTAATAAAAACACAAAATTTATATATCATAAAAATGTTAGGTTTACCTAATGGGGTTAGGTTTACCTAACACTTGTGATTTGAATTAGATTACCCAGTAGAATTATCAAATTTATCAAAATTATATATGGAAGGAATGGTAATGATCTCACTTACAAAACTCTCAGTAGGCGAAAATGCAGTTATAGTGGAAATAAAAGGCGGGCTTGGTTTCAAAAAACGTCTTGAATCTTTAAATTTAAGGAAAGGTAAATCTCTTCGTAAGATATCTTCAGCACCCTTCCATGGACCTGTTGTAATTGAAATTGGAGGATGTAAAATAGCCATAGGTCAAGGAATGGCTTCAAAGATACTGGTGGAGGTTGCCCATGAAAATACTTTTAATGGGTAATCCCAATGTGGGTAAAAGTGTTGTATTCTCAAGACTCACAGGTGTTCATGTAGTATCCTCAAACTACCCTGGAACAACTGTGGGTTACACCAAGGGAAAAATAAATGTTGGAACTGAAGAAGCAGACATGATGGATGTCCCGGGCACCTACTCATTAACTCCATCCTGCAAAGCTGAAGAAGTTGCAAGGGACATGTTCTTTGATGAAAAACCTGATCTCGTTGTGAATGTCCTTGATTCAACCAACCTTGAGCGAAACTTGTTTCTCACACTACAGATACTTGAGTCTGGAATTCCAACTGTGATAGTTCTCAACATGTGGGATGCAGCAAAGAGGAAAGGAGTTCACATAAATCTGGAGAAACTCACAAAATCACTTGGAGTTCCTGTTATACCTGCAACAGCAGTAACTGGTGAGGGAATAAATGAAACAGTATCCAAAATAAATGAAGTTTCAAAGGGTATGGATAGTTACAAGCCTAAGATCACTTCCATGAATGGTGATGAGAGATGGGCATTTATAGGCAATATCTTGGATGATGTTCAGAGAATAGAGCACAGACATCCAACCATACTTGAAAGGTTAGAAGACGCATCTGTACATCCAGTTTTTGGATTTGTCATTGCAGCCGTAGTTCTTTACATAACCCTAGAAGTTGTTGTGGGATTAAGCAACATGATGATAACCTACATCATGGATCCCTTCTACTACAACTACTACGGACCATTCATAACCAATCTGATTTCAGGGTGGTTCCCAAACAGCATAGTACAGTCAATTCTTGTGGGAACAGGATACCAAGATGCAACATCCTTTGGAATCCTAACAACTGGGGTGTACGTGGAATTTGCAGTTGTACTGCCATACATACTGTTCTTCTACTTCATGCTGGGAGTTCTTGAGGATTTTGGATACCTTCCAAGACTCGCAGTGCTCATCGATAGTTTGATGCATAAAATAGGGCTTCACGGATACTCAGTAATACCAATAATACTCGGATTCGGTTGCAATTTTCCTGCAGTCATGTCAACAAGGATACTTGAGGGTAAACGTGAAAAATTCATAGCTGCAACATTGATAGCAATTTCAGTACCATGCATGGCCCAAACCGCAGTTATAATTGGCCTTTTAGGTCCCTACGGTCTGCAGTATATTGCAATAGTTTATGGAACCCTCTTCTTAATATTCATATTTGTGGGAATGCTCCTTAACAGACTGATCAAGGGTGAAAGTCCTGAGGTGTTCCTTGAAATACCTCCATACAGAATCCCACACCTTAACACCCTCCTGAAAAAGACATGGTTCAGGGTTAAGGCTTTTGTAATTGAAGCTGTACCCTTTGTTTTCCTTGGAGTTCTTGCAATCAACCTCCTCTACATATTCGGTATTATGAATGTTATTATTGCAGCACTTTCCCCTGTACTTTCAAACCTCTTTGGACTTCCAAACGATGCAATAGGTGCCCTTGTAATGGGACTCTTAAGAAAGGATCTTGCAACTGCAATGCTTGCACCATTGAACCTTGGAATCAACCAGCTGGTTGTTGCATCAACAGTTCTTGCAGTGAGTTTTCCATGTATCGCAACCCTTGTTATCCTCCTGAAGGAAATTGGAATTAAAGATACTCTGAAAACACTTGCACTCATGATGGGCATGGCGCTGGTTGTTGGAACCATACTCCACCTTATACTTGGATAAAAAAAATCGATATTATATGGTGATCAAATGAAAATTCTTGATTTATTGAAAAGATCCCTTAAAAAAACCCTTAAACACGACTGTGAAAGTTGTGGAATGTGCAGTAATGACTCTGTTCATGTAAAATGGGTTACTAAAGAATCTGACAAGGACAGAGATGATGATGCAGAGGATGCTTCTGCAGATGAAGGGGAAAATAATTAAATAGAGAACAAGATAATGAATGAAGAGGAGGTTAATTAGATGAGCAGTTCTCTGAAACTTACCAAGAGTATTGAAGACTATCTGGAGGTCATGTACAACCTTCAAAAAAACAATGGAACCATAAAAGTTAAGGATATTGCATTGAATCTTAACGTTAAACCTCCGAGTGTTGTTGAAGCAATCAAAAAACTTTCTGAAAGTGAACTTGTCTCATACGAACGTTACGGGGATATAAATCTCACCAAAAAGGGGTTTGAGATAGCAGAGAATGTTATACACAAACATGATATAATTAAAAACTTTTTAAATATCCTAGGTGTAGATATGGATACTGCAGATGAAGAAGCATGTGCAATGGAACATATTTTGAATTCTTCAACCATAAACAAACTTAAAAAATTTGCAGATTTCGCGAAGATGTATCCTGAAGCTCCAAATTTTTTTGAATCATTCCATCACTACGAGAAATATGGGGAATTACCTGATAATGATTGATTCAGATTTCAAAATCTATCTCAATCCTCATTTTTATTAATCCCCTATTTTAAACAACTTTTTATCAATACCTTACTGAAACAACTCTTTTAATAAAAAAAAATAAAAATATATTAATATATTCTCATAGGAACATCTAAAATTGAGATAAAAAATTTTCAATGGGGGTTTCCATTTTTTCAACTTCATTGATACCCAGATGGCCCAGTTTAGATTTATACAAAACCAGTTCTGAATTATCTATAGCTTTTGAAAGTGGAATAGCATCCAATTCTGGTGGGAAGAAATTATCCTCTTCAATACCAATAATAAGGGTTTTTGCTTTGATCTTAGATAACTCTGGTTCCAGGTTGTAGGAAATTGCAGCATCATTCCTCCAGACAACATCGTTGGCATCCATTTTTCTACCTTCAATTCCCTGTTCATTAAAAGCATGGAGCAACTCAGCATTATCACTGAACTCATGATGATAGTAAGAATCTGAGAAGACAAATAAGAACTCGAGCTTGTTAACCTTTTCAAGTGCATCTTCTGGGTTGTGAATGTACCTGCCCCTTTGATAATCTGGATCTTTCTGGATTATGGAGTTGCAAAGCTCAGACATTAACAGATTCCTGCCCTTAACAGATGGACCCGTTACAATGGGTACAATAAAATCCATAAAATCAGGGTGTCGCACTGCCCATTCAAGACTCTGAAAACCGCCCATGGATGTTCCAACCACACCTTTAAGATGTTTGATGTTTAATTTTTCATTTAAAAGACGGTACTGTGCATTAACCATATCTTTCACTGTGTACCTCGGAAAATCAGCACCCAAACCCGAGTTTGATGGTTTGGACGATCCTCCAGATCCCAGGGAAGTTGTGCAGATTATGAAATATTTATCAGTATCAATGGCCTTCCCAGGCCCCATAATGGGCTTGAAACGCTTTACAGATCCGTAGTCACCAGAGGATCCATGGATGAAAAGTACTCCATTGGTTATATTACCATGGGCATCCTTCCTGGCAGTTCCAAAACTGGCGTACTCCATCTTCAATTCTTCCAAAACATCTCCAGATTTGAATTCAAAGTCTTTCAAGTATTCAAATGACGGTTTTAACATGGGAATTCCAGCTCTCCTCTAACTTCATTATTAACCTTTAATTTTAAAAGAATTTTTTTAAAAAAATAGTTACAGATCCTTTTTAATCAAATTTCAACCATTTTTTTTACTATGAACTAAAAAAATATTATAAAATAGGGTAAACAGTGTATCAAGTTCATATTAAGAATTTTTACATTTTAATTGATATAACACAACATTATTTTTTTTATAAAGCTTTTTATAGGTACTGCCCATTTACTGTTGGATATAACTTCAATTCAATCTCAAAGATTCTCCCTTATTTTGTCTGAAATAATTTTTCTGGTTTGGAGAGATATGTTCTTAATGGGTTGGGGTTTCATATGGCCGAAGTATACATCTTCAAATGTTAAACCATTCAATTTCACTTCATGGTTGTAACGAGGTATTAAATGCCAGTGAAGGTGTGGTTCTGGGGGGTTCTTCAGGTAAGATGCATTCATCAAACAGCCCCAGTTGAACATGGTGGCATTGAAGGCCCCCTTTAAAGTATGTTCCATTCTTTTAACCAGAAATGCGAAATCCTGCCATTCCTCCAGTTCAAGGCCTGATAAATTCTCTAAATGTCTATTCAACGCCAAAACACAGGTTCCAATGAGACTCTGGTTGGGTGCTAAAAAAACTATCCAGTGACGAGTTTCTAAAAGAAGATCCCCGAAGTTCTCCTTTTCCAGAATTTTACAGTACTTGCATTCCATGTTAGTAGTATGTGAATTCATGTAAATAATTTGAATGAATTTTGAACTCATAATTGACTTCAATGAACGCCTTCTTCAAAATCCAATGAAACAATTTTTCATAAATAAAAATCATCATTAACTCCAAATGTAGCACAGTTAAAAAGGTAGATTTGAAAATAATTTTATGAGAAGTTTCAATCTTAAACCAATTCAAACCTTTAAATTTAATTCATAAACTTTAAAATCAAGTTTTAACCTAACTTCGATAGAATGAAGGAAATTATGAACCCCAGTACCGTTATCATACCTGCAAGGTTATGTGTTTCTGAAAAAGCTTCAGGAATCATGGTGTCAACGAGCATGGCAAGGATACCACCTGCTGAAAGAGATAAAACAATTGCTATAACTCCAGGATCGAAATGACCGAATATGGTGTAACCTGCAAGGGATGAAAAACCTGTGCAGATGGTTACTCCAATCCAGAGGAGAAATACAGGCGCTGCACGCCAGCCCATTGTTTTGAGTCCTGCAGAACTTGAAAGACCTTCAGGTATGTTTGAGAGAAATATTGCAACAACTGTTGCAGTGCTCACAACACCTCCCTCGATCATGGTGAGTCCTATGGCTATGGATTCAGGTATTCCATCGATGATGGAACCCACTGCAATTGCAGGGCCGCTGCTTTCAAAACCATTTCCTGATAACATCTTTTTATCGGAACGTTTACGATGCTTGGCACCGCTGCGTGCAAGGTAGATATTTGCAGCTGTAAAAATGGTTGCTCCAAGGAGAAATCCAAGGATAACATTGTAAACTCCTCCAACAGTGTAGGCTTCACTGAGAAGTTCGAATGAAACTGCGGACATCAGAACTCCTGCACCAAATGCCATTATGGCTGCGATGATACGCTGTGGAATTTTGAAGAAGTACCCTGCAACAGCACCAACGAGCAGTGCTGAGCCTGCAAACAAACCCCATATTCCTGCCATCATCCATGTTGGAAACATTTTATTAACCCTTCACCATTCATTACTTAAGATTGAATCTAACTCAATGGATTATTGTCAGAGGATTCTTATAATTTTTCTTATTTAACACAGTTAATGCAAAATAATCAGAGTGTACTTTCAAGGAGTTATATATTTAAATAGAAACTTTGAATTAAGTTAAGGAATTCTCCTCCAGATAATGGAGATTCAAAACCTTTGCAACACATATTTCATCTCCATCTCCCAGTTTTATTTTTCCAAGACCCTTTATGTTACGTCCATTGATCATGGTCCCATTCTTAGTGTGGAGATCCTCAATGTAAACCCCATCATCAAACTTTGTGAGCCTGAAATGAGTTTTTCCTATAAATAAAAGCTTTTCAGATGAAACAAGACCTAAAAAATCTTCCCTTCCAAGTACATGTTCATAGTTTTTTATAACGACCTCATTTTTATTATCCAAAACAAGCTTTGCAAGTAGATTTTGGGGTTTTATCAATACTGTATCTTCTTCCATTTTCGGCTTTGATTCAAGCCTTCTTTGAAGGTATATTAAACCAAAACCAATTATAATTGCTGTTATAACTGCATAAAAGAAGCTTTTCAGAGGATTTTTAGACCAGTTGTAGAGTATGCTGCTTAACAATATCAGTAAACTAATTACAAGGAGTATGTAAATTAAGATCATCTTCCAATGAGATTTTGTCTTCAAATTTAACACCTGAAGCTCTTAATGACTTCATCAGAACTTTTAAGTAATTTATAAGCACTATTATTATCTATATTTGGGGGATTATATATTTGATTGGACTGTTTTTTGACCTGGAAATACTGAATAATTATTAAAAATAATGTAAAACATATTATAGGTGAGGTATTTCTGTCAGTTCCGTTAAAAATGATTCTATGAAATTTTTATCAGAGAAAAATCCAGATATCCAGCGCACATTTGAAATCATAAATGAAGGAATATCAAAAAGAGCTTTCATAGTTCTAATGGCATGTTGCAAGGTTTTATATCAGGGCAGGGCCCGGAGCCGTTTGGGATCCGGTGATAGATTCATCATAATCAAGCCAGACGGATCATTCATGGTTCACCAGGACAGAAACCTGGAACCTGTAAACTGGCAGCCACCTAAATCCAACTGCAAGGCAAATCTGAAAAACGGCATCCTCCATATCACAGGCTCAAGAAGAAACCCACCTGAAAGTCTGGAAGTGGAAATCCACTCCACCTACATGGCATCATATTTCATTGGGGAAGATTCCAAGGAACTGGAACTTGCAGGTTACGAGGAAAACATGAGGGAAATGGTTTTTGAAAGCCCAGAACTCATTGAAGAAGGGTTCAGACCAACAAGCAGGGAATATCAAACAGAAAACGGATTCATTGACATACTTGGAAAGGATAAAAATGGCACATTAATGGTTCTTGAACTTAAAAGCCGACGTGCAGGTGTTAACGCTGTGAAACAGCTGAAGAAGTACATGGACTGCTTCATGGATCACAAGGAATTCGTCAGGGGCATGCTGGTTGCACCATCGGTAACAGACGATGCAATGGAACTATTGGAGGAATACCAGCTTGAATTCAAGGAACTTAAACCTCCAATGGAACTTGGTGGGGGTAAAAATCTGACTCTGGACTTTTTCAGCTCCAGTTAACGCATCTTATTTTAATAAGATGAAAATAGAAAGATTTTATCAGATTTTATAAAAAATCAGGTTGGTTCACATGGAAAGGTATATAATAATTTTATTTGCAACGATCTTAACAGTATGCCTTGTTGGGGGCACATATAACTATTACACAGTTTCAGAGGAAACTATCACTGTAGGCTACCTTCCCACTAACCATGATTCTGCACTCTTTGTTGCAGATGCAAAGGGAATGTTTGAGAAGGAAGGAGTAAATATGCAGTTGGTTCCATTCAGGGATGGTTCAAGCCTTGTAGATGCATTAAATGATGGAAAGATCGATATTGGTTACTGTGGAGTTACACCAGTTACAACTGCCATCAGCCAGAAAAAACCCATAAAAGTTGTTGCAGCGGTGAACGAAGAAGGAAGTGGCATAGTTGTTGCTAAAAATCTTAGTGTGACTTCTGTCAATTATCTTGAAGGGAAAACAATTGCAGTACCTAAGAATGGTTCAATACAGGATGTTCTCTTGAATTATCTCTTTTGGAAGAATGGTTTAAACATTAGTGAAGTTAAAATCCATGAAATGGAGGTACCACTCATGCCAGGAGCCTTGAAAAGTGGAGAAATTGATGGATTTATAGCGTGGGAACCCTACGTGTCCATTTCAAACCTTTCAAGTACTGGGAATGTGTTTATGTATTCGGGTGACATATGGAAGAACTATCCATGTTGTGTTGTTGTTGCAAGTGAAAGTTTCATAAATAAAAAGCCTGAACTTCTCAGAAAATTCTTAAGGGTACATATGGAAGCAACAGATTACGTCAACAACCATAAAGATGAAACAGCAAAAATTGTGTCAAAAAAATTAGGAGTTAACCTTAAAAGTGAGGAAGTAGCTGTGGAACATGTTAAATTTGTGGCAATCCCTTCAGATCAATTTGAGACAGACACATTAAAGATAATAGACATTCAAAAACGTATTGGTTATATTAAAGACAATATTACACCAAATGAAGTATTTGATCTGCAGTACCTTCCTACATAACTATCCTTAAAATTAGAATTCAAGTTTAAACTTTTTTTTTATCTTCTTTTTTTATTTTAGATATATTCAAAAATTATATTCAATATCCTATTGGTGGATTTTAGAGATCTTCGGGTTTTGATGGAACCTCTGAATTTTCAATTTCTGAATTTTCATGGGACAGTAGTATGAAGATCAATATTAAAATACTTATCACAACCCCCATTAGGAATGCATCATGAAAACCTGTTAAAAGAGTGTTTACAGGTGCACTCATCTGAAAGGCACCATTTGAGGTCATACCTTCAATATTTGAAGAATTAGTTTTTATAGTTGCTTCAAAGACTGTTTCGAACAATACAACACCCATTACAAGGCCCAAATATTTGCCTGTGTTCAAGAGGCTTGAAACAGAGCCCATTTTTTCAGCTTTACTGTGGCTCATTACCTGTTTGGTATTTGCAGGTGAAAATATTCCCTCTGAAAGTGATCTAACAGCAAGTGCAATGAATATGAACACAATACCAATAGTCTGGTTTAGAAGGGTAAAAAGAATCAGTGCAACAGTCAGTGTTATGCCCGCTATGATTGTGGGGATACGTGAACCAAACTTATCTGATATGCGGCCGGAAATTGGGCCTGCAAAGATGATGAGCAGGGTTGGTGCAAGGATCAGAAGACCTGCAAAATCTGTACTGTAACCCATAACAAGTTCCAGGTAAAATGGCAGTAAAAAAATCGTTCCAGTAAGGACTGTGCTTATCAGGAAAGCTGCAGTTATTGAAAAGCTAAGCTGCAAATTTTTTAAGAGTGAAACATCAAAGAGAGGACAGGCCTGCCTGGACTCCCACACAAAGAATATCACTGTAATGATAACTGAAAGTGAAAATGTGCCCATAATAAGTGGAGAAGTCCATCCTATTGTTTTACCAAGTTCAAGTGGCAGGATCAGGTTCATAACTGCAAGAAAAACCAGAAGTGAACCTGCCAAATCAAATTTGGGCCGTTTTTTGGTTATTTCCTCATGGGGAATCACAGTTCTAACCATGTAAATTGCAAAGATTCCCATTGGTACTGTGCTGAAAAAGATCCAGTGCCATCCCATATTTTCTGTTATAAAACTTCCAACACCGTATCCAAGTGCAAGTGCAAGGGTTGTTGCAAGTGAGATGTATCCAAAGGCCCAACCTCTTCTATGGTGTTCGAAATTGGATGATACAAGTGCTGGGGTCATTGAAAGCATCATTGCGGAGCCCACACCCTGAAATATTCTTGAAGCTATGAGCTGAAAAATATCAAGGGATATGCCACAGAAGTAAGATCCAATTGTAAATAATAGGATTCCATAAAGAAAAACCTTTTTATAACCTATGTAATCTCCAAGCCTTCCAAATATCAAGAGAAAACTTGTTAAAATAATTAAATGGGCCACAACAACCCATGAAACCATTCCAGTACCAATATCCAGATATTGGGAGATTGTTGGAAGGGATATGGTTACAATTCCTGCGCTGAAGGACCATATAAACATGGGTAATGCAAGAGTAAAAATTGTTAGCCTTTCACGGGTTTTGGAGTTTTTTACATTATTTTTACCATAATCCACGTTTCCCACACAATCTCTCCTTCTATAAACTCCCTTAATCTTTATTATATTTAATATAACCTATGTAAATTTCAAGTAAAGCTAATTCATATACTTTCATTGAAGAAGATAGGATATATTTTTTTAATTTAAATCCTTGAATCCCCATGAGGGTTATAGGTATGTGATCTTATTCTCAAAATAATAATCCAGTTTCCAACAATTCCTACAAGTACAAATACTAAAAAAACACAAATTAATATTATGGGTCTGTACAATGGAAAACTTATAGAACTACCTAAAAAGGGCCGTGCACTTATTGTAACGGACTTACATGGTAACTTAGAGGATTTCAACAGATTTATTCAGATATGGAAAGATTTTAAGGATGTTAATGATTACTTCATAATAACCGGCGATCTCATACATGCCATGGGTGCTGAAGACGACAGATCCCTGGAACTTCTGGATTATGTGAAGTCCCACTGCGAAACCTTCAGAAACTTTCACTTACTCCTTGGAAACCATGAATGGGCAACCATTTCAGATGTTTCAATTTACAAGGGCGGAGTTAACCAAACCCTGAGCTTCGAAGTTCTCCTCAAGGGAAAATTTGGAGCTAAGTGGAGGGAAAAATTGGATGAATACACAGATTTCCTGGAAAAACTTCCAGTAGCAGTTAGAACTCAAAACAAAGTGTTTATAAGCCATGCAGGACCTCCTAAGGATGTTAAAAGTGTCAAAAACCTTGTGAACATTGCAGATGGGGGTTACCTTGGAAATACTAATCTATTTCAGATACTGTGGAACCGCTATGGAGATTACTCCAAAAAAGATTTGGACTGTTTTTTAAAGGTTGTAAATTGTAATGCCATGATAGTGGGCCACACACCAGTTGATGGAATTAAGTTGATTGGTAAAAAACAGTTGATAGTTTCCTCAAGCTACAGCAGGGGTAAAAAGGCTTATGTTGAACTGGATCTTAGAGAAAAAATAGGAGATGCTGAAGATCTGTTGAAAATGGTCAGATACATATAATACATAATTCAGGGGATCAGATTTTTTTCATGGTACTCAAGATCTAATATCTTTGCAACCACTATATTGTCCCCATCATTTAGTTTAACCCTTTCACGACCCTTAAGTTCATGTTCATTTATTTTTGTACCATTTTTAGTGTTTAAATCTTCTATAAAAAAGCCTTCTAAGGTTCTAATGATTTTTAAGTGTTCTTTACCCACAAACAACAGATTGTCTGGAGATGTAACCCCTAAAAAATCTTCTCTTCCAAGAACTGTTTCAGCACCCCTTATTGAAATCTTTTCAGAATTTGGAAGCATGAGCATCCCATGAGTTCTTTCAGGGACTGTGAAACGTGTTAATGTGTTCTTCAAAATTTTAGGTTCTGGTGAAAAATGTTTGTATATCTTTTCAACAGCCAAACCAAGTATTAAAGCCATTAATAATGCAAATAGGATGTCCAGCCACTGATTCTGGAGCCAAAGCACCACTGAATTTGTGTTAAAAACTGTGAATATCAACAAAACTGCAGTAAAACTGGATAATAACAAGTTCATGGATAGATTAAGCAGTGACATTAAAGACACTCCCCAACATTTCTTCAAATACCTGGTTTTATTTATAAATATTATGATTATTATTTTTTACCCATGAATTTCTTGAAGATCAGTTTTCACATAATTCAAGCTTTAAAAATTTTTAAAATTGAATTTAAAAATAGATCATACGGTTTTTTTCATGTAAATCTTCATGGAATTTAGGAATGGTGTTTTCAGTTCATATGTTCATCACAAGATCTGCAAGCTGGCTGAGATTCCTCACTTCGAAAAAATCAGCTCCAGCATCTTCGTAGTAGGAAACACAGCTGTCAACAACGTTCCACTTATTACGGGCTTCAGGGTTAAGCACAATAACTCTCTTCGCCCTTCGAGCTATCTCTTCAAGGACATCTGCACTTAAAGGTTTTTTACCGGATTTTGGCCCGGCCCAGTCCCTGCAGTCACTTAAAATCAGGACATAGGATTTATTGTTAATGTTTGCCTGGTTCTGGAAGCTTTTAAATGCAGTGTACATGTTGGATGTGCCATGTATCATGCTGCTTTTCTGCCTCAAATCCTGAACCTTAACGAATGCATCAATCAAATTGACCTCTTCAAGGGCAGATGTTGTTTCAAGGGTTTTGTTGTCGAAATCAAATATTCTAGCACGATTGAAGGATGTTTGAGCTGCGTAGACCATGCAAAAAAACCAGCTGCTTATCCAGTCACAGGAACCACTGACATCGTTCAGGAAGATGTGTTCATTCTTTTTGATCTTGGGTTTGCTCCTGACAAGATCTATAAGTGTTCCACCGTACTTGAGGTTTTTACGCATTGTCCTGCGGATATCTGGCCGCATGTTACGGGATTCATTACGTCTGCGGGCTCTTTTATTGGCTATTTTCCTTCCAAGCTTCTGACATAGATCCAGAAGTTCTGGTTCAAATGAATTCAGCTTGGTTATGTCCCTTTGAAGAAGTTCAGATTCATCAAACTCATTCTTGAGGTTTTCATCCAGAGGGGGCATGTAATCAAAACCATCAAGAGCAGATTTTTCAGCCTCCACCTTTTCAGGTTCCATCACCTTGAAGGAGTAGTTATAGGCCTTCAAGAACCTTTTTGAATTGTAACGCTTTTTGGATGAGTTTGTGATTTCTTCTTCACTTTCTTTAGTTGTATCTGATTCTCCTGGATGAAAAAGAGAATCAAAGGCTTTTTCAAAGGTTGGAAACTGTCTTCTGTCCTTCAAGTATATGGCTGCAAGCGCATCCCTCAATACGTCTTCATTTTCATTTGAATCCTTTTTTAAAAGTTTATAAGCTTCAATTGCAGTTTGCGTGCTTCTCACACTTGCAGGAATGCCCTTTTCCCTTAAAAGTCCTGAAAATTTGACTATTTTATCCATAAAAACCTGTTCCAATCATTTTTTTTAGGATCAGAATATTCACTTTCACGGGATGAAAGAGAAGGTATTTTTTCAGCCTATTCACTTCTTGGAGTGGAAGAGCTCCTTCAAAACCTTTTTTTTATCATCTTCACTTTTTAGGACAACACCAACAGTTTTTTTAAGTGTTGCATCGTTTCCATCAGAACTTCCAAATGCCCTAACAGTTTTAACCCAATCCACAGTGGCCCTGATGGATGGTTTTTTAGTGAGGTTAAGCTTTCTGATACTTTGAATCATTCTCACAACTTTTTTCAACATTTCTGGTGATGCATCAGGCACTCTGGACTTTACAATTGATAATTCTCTCTCAAAAGAAGGATAATCTATGTATAAAAACAGGCATCTATCCTTGGTTTCATCAAGAAGCATCCTCTGGGAGTTGGATGTGAGTATAACCATGAGGTCGTTCTGCAGGCTGAAAGTTCCAAGGTCGTTGACTGTGATCTGGCCCTCTCCAAGTGCCTGAAGGAGAAAACTTTCAACTTCCTCATCAGCCTTATCGATCTCATCTATAAGGATCACTGAAGGTTTTTCATTCATAAAGGCAGACAAAAGAGGTCTTTTAATGAAAAATTCACCACTGAAAACATCATCATCCCTATTGGTTCCTTCAGTTTTTGTTATTTTGGACATTTCAAGGTGTAAAAGCTGTTTCTGATAGTTCCACTCCCCAACTATCTGCTCGAAGGTGATCCCCTCGTAGCACTGCACCCTAAAAAAATCCCTTCCAAATGCCCTTGCAACTGCTTTGGAAAGCTCAGTTTTACCCACACCTGGCGGACCCTCAACAAGCACTGGTTTTTTAAGTTTTAAGGCCAAAAAAATAGTTGTAGCAATGCTGTCGTCAGGAATGTAGTTACTTTCATTTAAAACCTGTTTTAAGGTTTCTATAGTTAGATCTTCATCTTTCATAGTTAATCATCAATTTATGAACAGATACCTATAAATGATTTCTCCTTGGATATACTGCCACGATTTTCTATTCCTATTTAATTCAGAAACAATTCAATGAGTGATTAATTAAATTCTTTTTCGAGTTTAAGACTAAGTTCACGGTTTTTATCTTCATCCTGAAGCCAGATCTTAACTTCCCTCCAGACCTCATTGCACCTGTCAGAAGCATCCCTACCAATGGCCCTGCGAACTGCAAGGTCAACTTCTTTTCTCTCTTCCTTTGAACCTGGATTTATTCCAATTTCTCCCAAAAATTCCTTCATATGCCTTATGTAGCAGCTCATACCTATCAAATCCCCCTTGCTTTCAATGACATGATCCTTCAAAAAATAAAGAAATAAATTTTATAATAACGTCATGGTAAAATCAAGTAACCATCAATCATCGTATTCATCATAATCATCGTAAGGTCCGCTTTTGCGTATATTATCCACCACACAATGGGTGTTCCATCCAACAACCCCTGAAGCCATTGATTCAAGGTTTCCAGGCACATCTTCCATACCCCATGGTCTGATAACAACCACGGGTTTTTCAAGTTCCATGGCCACATCCATCTGCATCTTGATAAGCGCACTGTTCTTGGAGTAAAGACCAGATAGAATTACAACCACATCAACAGGCTCAATCTGTTTGTAAATATCATCTTTCAAGTTTTTTCCAGGAACGGAATAGTTTTCCCACTGAAAATCATAGGAATCATTGAGTTTATCAATGAATCTTGTGTACTCCTCATCTTCCTCAGAGATATGACTCACGAATATTTTATAAGTATTCAATTCTTCTTCAAACACAAAGGAAACCTCCGTTTAACCACATTTCTAAATCACTTCAGCCCCATCTTCATAGACATGGATACACATAACAGGACAGCTTTCTGCAGCATCAATACAGCAGTCTGCATCTTCAAGTTCAAGTTCTTCAACTTCGGCCTTTTCGGAACCTTTAATATGTGCAAAAGCATCTTCAGCCAATTCAAAGTATTCTGGACACAGATCTTCACAGGTTCCACATGATGTGCATTTGTTTCTCTCAATGGTTACCTTAAACATGTTTGTATCTCCATTCTTTTCATGAAATTCAGTTGGAATTAATTCAGAATTCTTCAATTCAATGCACATTTAATACATCTCTAAACAAGGTTTCTTTAGATAAATTAAATTCATGTATCAAATGTTATAAGAACCTACAACTTTATATTAAAATGAAGTTTTTAATACTTATTTGGGTTCGCCTTGAACTGATTATGTGTATTAAAACTATTGATAAATTTATCATTAATAAAATTCTGTTAACCAGGAGATACCATGAAAAACCATTTTAAACTCGCAGTGTGCCAGATGGACGTGTTGGACAACAAAGAAGTGAATGTAAAAAGAGCTGTGAAGATGATAGAATCTGCTGCCCAAAATAAGGCTGAAATGGTTTTACTGCCTGAAATGTTCAACTGCCCCTACGACAACAGCAAATTCAGGGAGTATGCAGAGTCAGTTGAAAAGAGCAGCACTCTTGAGAGAATATCGGAGGTTGCTAGAAACTCTGGAGTGTACGTTGTTGCAGGTTCCATCCCTGAACTCGATGATGGAAAACTCTACAACTCCAGTTTCATCTTCAACAGAAAGGGCGAAATAATGGATGTTCACAGGAAAATGCACCTCTTTGACATCCATGTTCCAGGAGAAATAAGCTTCAGGGAATCTGAAACCCTGACTGCCGGAGACAGGATAACAGTGGTTGAAACTGATCTCTGCAAAATTGGGGTTGTTATATGTTATGACATAAGGTTTCCAGAGCTTTCACGTTTAATGGTGGATAAAGGAGTTGAATTAATCCTGTTACCTGGAGCATTTAACATGACAACTGGTCCTGCCCATTGGGAAGCTTTGATGAGAGTCAGAGCTGTTGATAATCAGGTTTACCTTGCAGCTGCCTCTCCCGCAAGAAACGAAGAACTCTCATACGTTGCATACGGCCATTCAATGGTTGTTGATCCATGGGGAAAGATATTGAGTCGGGCTGGTTCACATGAAGAGATAATATATGCAGAGATAAACTCATCCAGAATTAATGATGTTCGAAATCAGCTTCCCCTTCTAAAAAATAGGCGTGAAGATATTTACCAGATTACTGAGGTTTATAATCCAAAATAAGGAATAATGTTTAATGTAATATTGATGTTTAATGAAGTTGGATAAGGATGGATTCAAGAAAATTAAATCCATTCATTTACCTATCTTCTTCAAGGCTTTGTTTGCAACCTTCTTGAAATCCTTGTCACCGGTTGCAGCACGTCTGGCCTTTTTAATAGGATCTATGGCTCTTTCATCACCTATATCTCCCAGGGCCTTTGTAACAGCAACTCTAACTCCCCAGTCCTCATCGCCCAGGAGTTCTATCAATGGTTCTGTGGCAGTTTTATCCCCTATTTCGCCAAGGGATTTGGCTGAAAATTTTCTGGCACTCCAATCTTTAGATTTAAGGGCTTCTATAAGGTCAGAAACAACACTGTTGTCACCTATATCTTTTAGAATGAATGCAGCGTACTTCTGCATGTTACCAGAATCATCCTTCAGGGCATCAAGCAGAGGCTTAATTGCAGGTTTTCCTATTTTTCCAAGGGATTTGGCTGCATGAAACCTTACATTTGGGTTTTCATCGTTGAGGGATTCAATTAAAGGATCCAAAGCATCGTTTCCACAGTTTCCAAGGGCTTTTGCAGCTTCAATTCGGATTTCTGGGTCTTCATCATTTAATTTTTCAATAATCTCTTTGATTTCCATGTTACTTGAGTTATCAGAATCTGGCATTAAAATCACCAACATTTTTCTTGTGTATCTTATTTTATAGAATATATGGAGTTTCTTATTAACTTGATATCCATTTTAACTGATTTAATTGGATATCCCTTTTATACATTTACCTTAACTGGGCTTGATCTTAAAACTAGTTTTATGTATTTACTCTGTTATTTGGTAGTATAATACCATTTTCATGATCCCCAACTGAAATCAAGATGAATTCATTGTAAATTTATAAAAATAAACATCATAAAAATATCATAAAAAATAGTTTTCACCATCAAGTACATAATTTATAAATAAAATTAGAAGTAGAATATCTGGATAAAAAAATAAAAAATTTTACCTGTATTCCTTTGAGGATCTATGAGAACAAGATAATAAGATGTTAATGAAATTGAATTTTAAGGATAAAATCAACTAATTTAAGGAGAAAACAAATTAAATGGATAAAAACTATATTTATGGGGCTGAAATCACAGATTTAGCTCTTTTAATTCAGGACAATTTGATTTTATCAGATCTGCACTTTGGATACGAGGAGGCCCTTAATGCAGAGGGTATAATGGTTCCGAGGTTTCAATATAAGAAGATCCTGGCTCGACTTGGGGAGATCATTGAAAAAACCCGTTGCAGTCGCGTGATAGTAAACGGTGACCTGAAACATGAATTTGGAAGGATCACCCGCCAGGAATGGAATGAGATATCAAGCTTCATAGAGTTTCTCAAGGACAACTTCCAGGATGTTGTGCTCATTAAGGGCAACCATGATAACTTCACAAGGTTCATAGCTGAGAGAATGGATTTGGAAGTTTACGAGAGTTTTTCACTTGAAAACTTTTTAATACTCCACGGCGATAAGGTTCCAGATGATCTGGAAAAAATCAATGAAGAAACACTCATAATAGGTCATGAACATCCATGTATAGGTATTAGGAGTGGAGAACGTCTTGAAAAGATTAAATGCTTCCTTAAAGGCAGATTTAAGGGTAAAAATCTGGTGGTGATGCCCTCTTTTAACTTCGTAACTGAAGGATCGGATATTCTCCATGAAAAAGCATTATCCCCATTTTTAAAGGATAAGACTGTTGATTTCAATGATTTTGAGGTTTTTGGAGTTGAAAATTTTGAAGTTCTCTACTTTGGAAAGATAAGGGACATAATACGGGTTAAGGAACAGTTTTACTGAAAGATGTGGTTGATTTAAAAAATTCTAGACTAAAGATAAAATGATAGAAAAACAGGATAAAACCTACAAGGACAAGGAAATTTACAGAATACTGCATCCATGGGTTAATAAATGGTTCAAATCCAAGTTTAAAACCTTTTCAGAGGCCCAAAGGCGTGCAATCATGGACATACACAACCGTGTGAATGTTCTGGTTTCCTCACCAACAGGTTCAGGTAAAACCCTAACAGCATTCCTATCGGTTATAAGTGAGCTAACTACCTTGGCAGAGAGGGATGAGCTGGAAGATAAGGTTTACTGTATCTACATTTCACCTTTAAAGGCCCTTGACAATGACATCGAGAAAAACCTTGAAGAACCCCTTTCTGAAATAGAGGAAATATCTGGAAGGAAACTCGGTATCAGAAAGGCGGTTAGAACAGGGGACACAACCCCTTATGAACGTTCTAAAATGCTCAAGATACCTCCCCACATAATGATAACAACTCCAGAAACACTTTCAATCCTCCTCTGCGCTCCGAAGTTCCGGGAAAAGCTCATGGATGTTCGGTACGTTGTGGTTGATGAGATCCATTCCCTTGCAGATAACAAACGTGGAATACATCTCAGTTTAACACTTGAAAGGCTTCAAAACCTTGCAGGACACTTCACACGTATTGGGCTAAGTGCAACTGTCCATCCACTTGAGAAGATTGCAGGTTTTCTTGTGGGATATGAGTACGGTGAGGTTCGAAACTGCAAGGTGGTCGATGTTAACTACCTTAAAAAGCTTGACATGAAGGTTTTAAGTCCTGTTGAGGACATAGTGGAGGAGGATCCAGAGGAGATAAATAGATCCCTCTACGCACTTCTTGATGAACTCATAAGCTCCCACAAAACAACCCTGATCTTCACGAACACACGTAGTGGAACTGAAAGTGTTGTTTTCAACCTTAAAAAGAAGTTTCCAGATAAGTACAGTACAGATAATATAATGGCCCATCATTCATCCCTTTCCAAGGAGCTGCGGCTTGAAGCAGAAAACAAACTCAAGGAGGGTGAGCTTAAAGTTGTTGTGTCTTCCACTTCATTGGAATTGGGGATAGATATAGGGTTCATTGACCTGGTTGTCCTTGTAAGCTCCCCTAAATCTGTTTCCCGTGCACTTCAACGCATAGGGCGAAGCGGCCACAGGCTTCATGACAAATCCAAGGGCAGGATAATAGTTGTTGAACGTGACGACCTGGTTGAGTGCTCCTTGATACTGAAAAATGCAGTGGAGGGAAGGATCGATGAGATACACATTCCATCCAACTGTCTGGATGTGCTCTCCCAGCAGATCTACGGAATGGCAATAGAGAAGAAATGGGTTATTGATGAGGCATACACACTTATCAAGGGCAGTTATCCCTACCGCAACCTTTCAGAGAATGATTTTGTAAGTGTACTTAGTTACCTTGCAGGGGAGTACACGAGCCTTGAGGAGAGGTATGTTTACGCTAAGATATGGGTTGACTGGGACACCAAGATGCTGGGTAAACGTGGAAAACTTGCAAGAATGCTTTACTCCACCAACATAGGCACAATACCTGACAGGTCCTCTGCAAGGGTTAAATGTGCTGGTGAAGTTGTTGGACATATTGAAGAGGATTTCATGGAAAAACTCCGGAAGGGTGACACCTTCGTTCTTGGTGGGAACATATACCGCTTCAATTATGCCAGGGGAATGACGGTGAATGTAACACCCTCATCTGGACCTCCAACCATTCCTTCATGGTTTTCTGAACAGCTGCCCCTGGCATTTGACCTTGCAATGTCCATACAGAACTTCAGGGCAATGATGGAGGTTAAGTTCAAGGCAGGAAAGAGTAAGGAGGAGATCATAGATTTCATACACGAGTACCTTTACGTGGATTACAATGCTGCAAATTCAATTTACAGCTACTTCAGGGAACAGTACCTCTATGCTGTGATTCCAAGTGCCAGAACACTTCTTGTAGAGTTTTACACAGGTTTTGGTGGAAGAAAATTCATGGTTTTCCATTCTCTCTTTGGAAGACGGGTTAACGATGCCCTTTCAAGGGCTGTGGCCTACATCATTGCCAGAAAATATAAGAGGGATGTTATGATATCTGTTTCAGACAATGGATTTTACCTGAGCTCTGAGGGTAAGATCGGTGGACTCGATGCCTTCAATGAACTCAAATCTGAGAACATTGAGGAGATACTTGTCAAAGCCATTGATAAAACTGAAACCCTGGCAGGGAGGTTCAGGCACTGTGCAGGCAGATCCCTCATGATACTGCGCAGATACAAGGGACAGGAGAAGAGTGTATCGCGTCAGCAGGTGAAGGGTAAGATCCTCCTGAAGTTCGTTAAGGATCTTGATGAAAACTTTTCCATACTGAGGGAAGCCAGACGTGAAGTGATGGAAGACTTCATGGATGTTAAAAATGCTAAAAAAGTCCTTGAGATCATAGAAGATGGTAGAATGAACATAAAACAGATAAACACAAGAATACCATCTCCATTTGCATTTAACCTGGTTGCCCAGAGCTACCTGGATGTTCTGAAGTATGAGGACAGAATGGAATTTATAAGGAGAATGCACCAGGCAATAATTAAGGAGATAGGAGATTGAAAAAGGTTTTTTAATTTTTTAGTTGATTTGTTGAGATCATCTAATGATTTAAGATCATCTGAATGATTTAAACTAAAGGATTCAAAGTTTGATCCCGTGGATTCACATTATTAATTCATAATGCTCCTAATAATAAAAGACCAGTTTTTCAAGGATCATTTATTAAATTAATCATCTTCATTGAGTTTTTATTCATAACTAATGAAATTCACGCTTAAAATATCCCAATCCCTCTGATTTACTTCTAATAGCAAAAATCTCTCTTATTGGTTATTTACTTATTCTTAATCCTCATTTATTTGAATTTAAGAGATATGTCCGATTTATAAATCCTTTAACTCGGGCTTATTTTGTTATAAGTGCCATTAATTGTTTTTATTTTTTGAATTTGGTCATATTTTGTTCCCCAATCCTTAAATAGGGCATGAATTAGTAAGATCGGATTAGGGGTACGATGAAAAGGTTTAAACTTGCTTTTTTTCCTTAAATAGCTTCTAAACGTGCCTATTTTTTAAAAATAAACCGTAATCTTTATATATAATGCCAAAGTGAACATGTGTTTGTCCGGAGGCGATTGTTGTTTTTTTCAACAATCTGGACACGGAGGCGATAAAATTAAGCGAAAAACCACATATGCAACAATTTTTGCATTGTGTGTGATGTTCAGCACTCTGCCATTTGCAGGGGCTGCTGACACCCAGAATACCAATGTAACTCAAAGTACAAATCAAAATACAGTCGGAACAAATGCGGTTACCGACAATGGCTTGAAAATAGGTGCAAACGGAGACCAAGTTGTCACACTACAGAAATGGCTCAAAAACCAGGGATACTACACAGGAAACATCGATGGATCCTTCGGTTCCTACACCAAGTTAGCTGTTAAATACTTCCAGACAGATTCAAACATAACTGTTGATGGATGGGTGGCTAATGAAACTGTAGGTGCAATGACGCAACTCACAGGAACAAATCCATTCTCAGTAACATCAGGAACTTCAAGTAGTTCTACAGCAAGTTCTACAGATTCAACCAGTTCTACAGCAAGTTTCAGTGATTCAACATCCAGTGATTCAGACAGTTCCACAGACAGCTCTTCAGATTCAACACATGAGTTAAGGAGCGGTAGTGCATCAGCAAGTACCACAACTACAACCAGCACATCCAGTACAAAAACTTCAACCAAAACCGAAACTACAACAAGTACAAGCTCCAGCTCAGGATCCAGTTTATCCGAGATCCTTGCAAGCGGTGCAAAGTACGGCTACAGTCATTCAGCAAGTACAGCATCTGGAATGGTAAGTGGTGGAAGTGGTGATTGTTGGGCAATGAGTGCTTACCTCTACAGCAAACTTTCAGCTGCAGGTATCCAATCAAGGATAGTTCAGTACTCAACAGCATACTCATCCAGACACAGATCAGTTCAGCTCTACGGAAGCAGTGGATGGTACGATGTTCCATACGGAAGCTACGGTTACAGTACCATGTTCAAGGCCACCTCAAGCAAGCCAGGAATGACATTAATAGCAAGCAGTTAAACAGTGAACAGTAAGTACACTGTGCAGAAGCATTTTTGAATATTTCACCGCTTTAAAATCAGTTTGCGGAAGCACAGTCAGATAAGAGGAGTTTGTAGGTTTTATACCTATAAAACTCTCCCTTTTATTTGGAGTTCACATGATAAACACAATTCTTTTAAAAAAATAAAGAAAACTTATTTTAAAAAATTCAGATATTAGGAAATTTATAATACCCTCCTTTTTCAGAATTATTAATTGATAATATTCATGGATTAAAATAAGATAATGTAAAAATAAATGAAGCTATGAAACGATTGATAATATCCATATCCTAACATATTGTTGTTATGCCTAATAGTTGATCAGAGGTTTTATCAATGTCTGAAAACAGGTCTTATCCATTGGATATTGAAATATCACCAGTTTACATTGATAAAATACTGCATTTTGTAAGATTCTATTATCTACGCCAGCAGCCTGAAAACTTCAGAAACATCCGTAAAACACGTGAAGGGCTATTCTTCACAGCAAGTGATGATAATAGATTATGGAATGCTGATTTTTTCCTTAAAGCATCCAGTCCTATTCATGTTGATGTTGATGCATCTATCAGCACACCTGATTCTGTTTTGGATGAAATAAAAGAGGATCTTCTTTTGGTTGTTAAGATCTATGAGGAACAGATAAACAGATCCACTTTGTACTTTTCATGGGTTGAGGGTGAGGACATCATTCCAGAAGAACTTCCAACCATCAGAAAAAGGCTTTCAATCAGGATGCTGACGAGTAACATGCTCCTCCTTTACATACTCTTTTTTTCAATTACCATTATTCTATTCCTTTTATTTGGGGTGTACGGTGTTTTTGCGTTTATCTTCATCCAGTTCTGCATAGTTCTCCTGTCTGATAAGATATTCATGCGAACAGGCCACTGGAAAATCACCGAAAAAAATCCATACGTGCACGTAGTCCAGTACAACCTTTCCAATGGAGAATTTGATGAATTCCAGAAAAAATTCAGTAAAAAGATGATCATGAACATGAAAAGTGAGATCTACAAAAGATCCCTGGCAGTTGGGAAGGAACCAAGCTGTGAACTTGGAGAAGAAGTTTTTGAAAGCTACGGCATGACCTGTAATCCACAGCACAAATCAAGCAAGGTTGTAAATGTTTACAGCATAGTTAAGACTGCAGTTGACAGATTTGGACTTCCAATGCCCAGCATTGTTATTTCCAACAACATGGTTCCCAATGCCGCAGCAACAGGTCCCAGTCCCACGAGGGGAGTGGTGCTCATAACAACGGGTCTCTTAGTGCACCTTGAGGAGGATGAAATACTAAGTGTGATTGGTCATGAACTGAGCCATCTCCAGGGCAGAGACCCTTTAATACTTTTTGGAATTATAGCAGGGGAGTTCATACTACGTTTAACAGTTCTACTCCCTGTTGTAGTTTTATCACCCTTTTTATACCTATTCATTGTGATTTGGTCTATATACTTCGTTGCCAAGTTTTTTGAAGCCCGAGCTGACCTGGTTTCTGCTATGAAAATAGGTCAGCCTGAAGTTCTTGCAGAGTCCCTGCGTAAAATCGGTTACGCACGTCTGGCCCATGAGAGGAAACCTTCCAGTAGAATTCCAAGTTGGCTGCGACTTGATACTCATCCACCACTCTACTTCAGGATAGACAGGCTTGAAAGAATGAAGGATCTGGAGAAAATCAAAAATCCACTGTTAACATCAATAAAGGATGTATTTTTAGGCTTTAAATCAGCCTTTGGACTTTGAGCACATTCAGATAAGGATTTGGTTTTTCTGTTGAAAAATGACATATTGATCCTTTTTGAAGTTTCTCCAGTGACACACAGCAGATCCCTTGAGTTCATAAAATCAGCCCATAACCATTTCCATAACCATGATCAATTTATACCATGGATTCTGAAGCATGGTGGAAACAGTTCAAGGGAAAGGAAACTCCTTCCACAGTACATCTAGATGATTCATTTTTTAAGATGGTTCCAAAAGGTTCTAAAGTTCTTGATTTTGCATGTGGCTGGGGAAGAATGGCTTTTAAGTTGCAAGAAAAGGGATATGATGTTGTTGGTTTTGATATCAATGAGGATGCTGTGGAGAATGCTCGTAAAGCTTCAAAAAAATTCAATCAGATACACAAAAACAGGGTGAGTTTTGATGTTGCAAATGCACGGGATCTGCCCTATACTGAAGGATCATTTGATGCCTGCTTGATACAGGCCTTCATGACGGCACTGGTTGATCCAGAACACAGGGAAATGGTTCTGAATGAAGCAAGCAGAGTTCTAAAGGAAGATGGAATTCTTTACCTTGCAGATTTCGGGCAAAGCTGGGACAATTCCCTTTACAGAGATAGGTACCTGAAGGATTTTTCCCTGACTGGGGAAATGGGAACCTTCATTGTAACAGAGGATGGCAATCCTGAAAGCCCTGAAATTTTCAGAGCCCACCATTACACAAGAAAAGAGTTAATGGAACTTATCGAGCCAAGATTTGCGGTTGAAATGTTTAAAGAAACAGTTTTCACAACTTATCATGGAAATAAAACCACAGGATTTGTAGTAATAGCTCGAAAGATTGATTTTTTAGGTATGGAATCATTTTAATTATTGTTACTGTCCTTAAAAATTAAATCACTCCAAATTAAATCATCACCGGTACGATGAACAGATATTAGTTAAAAATGGGATTTGAAGGTTAAGGTAATATTGGGAGAAACTAAAACATGCAAACGAAGGAAAAACTTCTCCAAACACTTAAAAGGATAGATGGAAGGGGATACAAGGCCTACAATGATATAAAGGGGACTTATGATTTTGGAAGCTTCATATTACATGTTGATCATGTTCAGAGAGACCCCTTTGCAGGCCCCTCACTTTTAAGGGTGGAAGTCTCAAGAAAAGATGCTTCATTTCCATCTGAACTTCTTAAAAACAGCCAGAGAAAAATTGCACTTGAGGATTACATAGCACGTGCCTTTAAAAGTGCAATAGATCATCATGTTAAAGGAATCAGGGGTAGTGGTAAGAGTGGAACCTTCCGCATTGACAGTGGAGGTCAGGAAGTTCTTGAGAAAACTTGTGTAAACCTGGCTGATGGAGATCTGGAGCTACGATTTCAGTTGGGGCTTCCAGCACAGGGCAGAAGGATCATGGGAAAAGCAGCTGCAGGTATGTTCATGAACATACTTCCAGCCCTTGTTGAATCATCCTGCTTCCACAGCAACTTTCCACATGATGATGTTGAAGAACACGTGAAAACCTATGAGGATGCAGATTACATAAGGGGAGCACTTTCAGGTATGGGTTTGGTTGCATTTATTGCAGACGGATCCATACTTCCCAGGGAGAGTGGAGTTTCCCAGTATCCAATGAAAGATGCAGTTGCCTTCAAATCACCAGATTCAATGAGAGTAACCATTGAAACACTCAACCATGGGCCTATTGCAGGTATGGGGATCAGGGAAGGTGTCACAATTGTTGTTGGTGGGGGATACCATGGTAAATCAACCCTGCTCACTGCCCTGGAGAGGGGTGTTTACAATCATGTTCCTGGTGACGGCAGGCAGTTCGTTGTGACAGATGATTCTGCAGTTAAAATAAGGGCAGAGGATTCAAGGTACATCGAAAGGGTGGATATAAGTTCTTTCATACATAAACCACCCGGAATCATGGACACCTCTGAATTTTCAACTGAAAATGCCTCGGGATCAACATCCCAGGCAGCCAACATCATCGAGGCAATGGAAATCGGATCAAAGGTTCTCCTCTTTGATGAAGACACATCAGCCACGAACTTCATGATACGCGACCAGAGAATGCAGCAACTGGTTTCAAAGGAAAAGGAACCTATAACTCCCTTCATCGACAGGATAAAGGAACTTTACAGGGACCATGGAGTGTCAACCATCATGGTCATGGGTGGATCCGGAGACTACTTCGATGCAGCAGACAGTGTACTGATGATGGACAGCTACACTGCACACGATGTAACAGAAGAAGCAATGAGGGTTGCAAATGATATTCCTGTAAAACGTATAAAAGAAGTTAAATCTAGCTTCAAATTTAAAAAACGCTGCCCAAAACCTGGGAGTATAAAACCCTTCAAGGGAAGGAAGCTGAAACTCGATGTTAAGGGTGTTTCTACAGCAATTTTAGGCATGAACACAATAGATCTCTCTCAGGTGGAGCAGTTGATTGACCCGAGTCAGACTCGATCCATAGTCCATGCAATCTATCATGCATCAAAGAAGCACATGGATGGTAAAAAAACACTGAAGGAGGTTTTAGATCTTCTGGAGAAGGATATAAATAAAAATGGGCTTGATGTGCTCTCAGCCCATCCTGGAAGGTACCCTCCAAACCTTGCAAGACCACGTAGATTTGAGATCGCAGCTGCAATTAACCGTCTCAGAACCTTGGAAGTGAATATGGATGGGAATGGATAATTTTTATTTTGAAAAGTCCATTCAAATCCCCAGGAACTACTTTCAGGATTTTTTCATATTTTTTTTTATTAGAACCTTGGAATAGAATTATTTAATAAAAAATTTAAATATGTAACTTAGAATATTAATTCTGGAAATAATTCAATTTCATTAAATTTTCATTAAAATTCTTGAAAGAATTTATTAAAACCATATTTGTACTTAAAACTACGATATAAAAAGAAATAGAACTCATTTATATAAAAAGACGGTGTTCAAATGGCCTTTCACGTTATGTTAATACCTTCAATGAACTGCCCCTCAAACTGCAACTACTGCTGGGGTGTTGATAAAGAATCAGAAAATATGAGTATTGAAACTCTAAAAGAAGTTGTTAAATGGCTTGAAAACTTTAGGGAGGAACCTGTGACCTTCACATTCCATGGGGGTGAACCACTCCTTGCAGGATTCGAATTCTACAGTGAAGCCCTTCCACTTTTAAGCAAAAGATTAGCTCATCTTAAACCTGCATTTGCACTTCAAAGCAACCTCTGGCTTTTAACACCAGAACTGGCCAGGCTTTTTGCTGAGTACAACATTCCTGTTGGTTCCAGTCTGGACGGTCCAAAGGATCTAAACGACTTCCAGAGGGGAGAGGGGTACTATGAGAAGACTATGAGGGGTTATGAAATTGCAAAGGCCAACCATCTCAGTGTGAGTTTCATATGCACATTCACATCCCATTCAATCAAACTCAGGGAGGAGATATTCAACTACTTCCTTGAAAATGGTTTGAACATGAAACTCCACCCTGCACTACCATCACTGCGTGCTGAAGACCCTGAAAAATGGGCATTATCTCCAGAGGAGTACGGTGAACTCCTGATATACCTCCTTGATGAGTACCTGGAACATGCAGATGAAATTGAGGTTAAAAACATAGACCACCTTGCCAAGGCAGTGTTCATTCGAAGGGGCACGGTCTGCACCTATGTGGACTGTATGGGGGACACATTTGCTGTGGGTCCAGATGGGGGCATATATCCCTGTTACAGATTTGTTGGAATGCCAGAATATGTTATGGGCAACGTCCGTGACCATCCAAGCATGGAAGACCTTGCAGAGTCAGAGGCATGGAAGGTGCTCCACAGATTCAAGGACTACGTTGATACTGAATGTTCCCACTGCAAGTACATCAAATTCTGCAGGGGAGGATGTCCATACAACGCCCTGAACAGGGAAGGGGAGATTGAAGGGGTTGATCCTCACTGCACAGCCTACAAAATGATATTCAAGGAACTGACAGACAGGGTGAACAAGGAATTCCTCTCCTCTTCACTGCCAATTCCAGGCATGTCCAGGCCGAGCGGGAATTCCAAGCCGAGTGTCATGTCCTTGATGCTTAAACGATCCTAATTATTTTGGAGGACCTGTTTGAAACTTCCAGTTTCAGACTTTTTTTATTTAAAATCTTCATTTTTAATACATGTTTCAGGATACCCTCATTCCTTTTTTTATTCATTTTCATGGTTTAATTTAAAATAGGATTAAAAAAAAATCTTAAGATTACAGTTTCTATAATCTTCCTTTAACCATTTTTTTATTTTTTAAGGATTCTTTTTTAATGGATACTGATTTTGAACTTTTATGAAGTATTATTATCCTATTTTTTAATAAAATTATTACTTATTGGCTGTTTTAAAGTTTTAAATAATTGTATACATAAAATGAAAGTGTTCATGGATACAAAATTTCAGAGCACCATGGATGATCATTTTTTTCAGAGTTTATACAGTTATATCACAGTTTGGGGACAGATAGGATGGGTAACAGTGAAATGGTGGGGAAGGTTCTTCGGAGGTTGAAGTCCGACATCCGATACCACAACAGGGTGGAGCATATTGAAGTTTTACCTCCCCAGGAACCTGTTTATCAGAAGATAGAAGATCTGCCTGATAATCTCATGAACTATCTCCACAAGAGGGGTATAAAACTTTACAGACACCAGTGCAGAACACTGGAATCCTTGAGGAAGGGGAAGAATGTTATAATAACCACTCCCACAGCTTCTGGAAAGACACTGGCCTTTAACCTTCCTGTTTTTGAGACTTTAAGTGCAGATGAAGATGCAACGGCCCTTTACATCTACCCTGCCAAGGCCCTTGCAAACGATCAACTAAAAACTCTCCAGAAACTTGAAAAAGAGTGTAATATTCCTATCAATCCAAATATCTACGATGGTGATACAGATAGAAGTAAAAAGCCTTGGATAAGGGAGAACTCCAGGATAGTGTTAACCAACCCCTATGAACTCCATTTAGTACTGTCCTGGCATTTTCAGTGGGAGAAATTCTTCAAAAACCTTAAGTACGTTGTGATCGATGAGGCGCACCAGTACAGAGGAGTTTTTGGTTCCAACGTTGCATTTCTCATAAGGAGGCTTCGCAGGATATGCAGCTTCTATGGATCCAATCCACAGTTCGTTCTTTCATCTGCAACACTGGCCAATCCTGAGGAATTCAGCAGTAAATTAACTGGAAAAACCTTTGAACTGGTATCTGAGGATGGATCACCCTGTGGTAAAAAACACTTCATTCTCTACAACCCCTACTTCAAGGGCAAAACCAAAACATCATCCCACCAGGAAACCAAGAATTTACTCCTGTTATTTGTCCTAAACGATCTTCAAACTCTCTGTTTCACAGTTTCAAGGAAAATGGCAGAATTGGTGGCCTTGTGGTCCAAGAATGAGATGGAGGAGATCCAGCCGGATCTTACAGGGAAAATAACATCCTACAGGGCAGGCTACCTTGCAAAAGAGAGGAGGAGAATTGAATTAGGTCTTAAAAACGGGATTTTGAAGGGTGTTACAACAACCAACGCCCTGGAGTTGGGTATAAATATAGGATCCCTTGATGGTGTTATAATATCAGGTTTTCCAGGAACCATAATGTCCACGTGGCAGCAGGCAGGTAGGGCCGGGAGGGGAACAGATGAATCCATTGTTGTGCTGGTTGCATTTGAAAACTCCCTTGACCAGTACCTCATGAAACATCCAGCATCCATCTTCGACAAACCCCACGAACACGCCATAATAGATCTGCACAATCCTAAAATCGTTTCAGGCCACCTGATGTGTGCATCAGATGAGATGCCCCTAAGGGATGGGGACATTGCCATGTTCGGCGAAGATTCTGAGGGATGCATTGAAACCCTTCAAAATAAGGGTATGGTTAAAAGGAAATCTGAGGGATGGGTTTACTCAGGAGATAAGGTGGCTGCTTTCAGTGTGAGTCTTGACAGCATATCCTCGGACATGTTCAGGGTCATGTTTGCAGGAAGACTGCTTGAAGTTCTTGACAGGGAACAGGCTTACAGAGAAGCCCATGAAGGAGCAGTGCTTATAAACCGGGGAGAAACATACCTGGTTCAAAGTTTTAACCTTCAAAAACGTATAATAACTGTTGTTAAGAGGGATGTTGCTCACCATACACAAGTGGTGAGGGATATAGATGTTGAGATTCTTGGTGAAAGCGTCAGGAAGAATATGGGTGACTTTTCAATCTTCTTCGGTGATCTTGAGGTCAGTGAGTACTACCACAAGTACAAGGTCATGAGCTACGACAAGGTTCTAGCAACCAAACAGCTGGATATTCCGGCTTTAAAATTTAAAACCAAGGGGTTATGGTTCACAATAGATGATGCTGTTAAAGAAGATCTTGAAAGTGCTGTTGAGGGTAAGGATGTTTTTGAGGGAGGTATACATGGAGTGGAACATGCCCTGATTTCAATGATACCCTTCAACATAATGTGCGACAGGTTCGATATGGGCGGACTGTCCACACCGAAACATCCAGGCACAGGAATGGCCACAATATTTATCTATGACGCATTTGAAGGCGGTATGGGGCTTGCAGAGAAAGCATCAGAACTCTTCGAGGAGATCATGATGCGGACCTTTGAACTTGTGAGGGACTGCAGATGTGATGTGGGATGTCCAGCATGCATCTACTCCCCAAAGTGTGGTAACGACAACAAACCCCTGGATAAAAAGGGAACACTATTCATACTCCAGACGATCATGGATATGATGCAAAAAAAATAGTCCAACATAATTAAGATAAACTTCCTGGAAACTATTCTCAGAAACATTTATATGGGTGAATGAAGGTACACTAATAATGTTCACATTTCACAGTAAGGGCCCTAATGGCGTCATAGATTATCTGGAAATGTTATTATCAGCTTTTAATCCTAAAATTTATTCAAAAGCTCCTGTAGTGTAGTCCGGCCAATCATTCCAGCCTCTCGAGCTGGGGACTCGGGTTCGAATCCCGGCAGGAGCATCCTATTCATTCTAAGATTCATTTTTAAGCTTTACTTTAATTTTAAATCCTTTTCAAAGCCCCATTTATTTAAATTACCTATTCAAAAAAAATAATTGTACTGTTAGAGAGGTTTTAGGCTGAAATTCAAACTGGAACTGAGTTTACATTACTTATCCTCTCTTTATATTCAAGTTCCCTGAATTCTATTATGAACTCTGCACCTTCCTGATTTTTAATTTCAAGAGAACCCTCGATCTGTTTTACAAGATTTTTTATAAGCTGAAATCCAAGGGAATCACTTTTGAATGGATTAAAATCTTCTGGAAAACCTACCCCATCATCCTTAACTTTCAAAACATATTTTCCACCATTGGATCTGAAATTCATGGTTATTTTTCCATGGGATCTTGGAAATGCATGTTTCATGGAGTTTGAAACCATCTCATTAACCAGAAGTCCAAGGGGCAGGGCTGTTTCAAGATTCATAAACACATTTTCAAGGGACATTTCAAGTTCTATGCTTTCAGGTGCAGGGGAGTAAGAATTTACAATACTCTGAACCATGTTCTGAAGGTAATCTGATACTTCAAGCCTGGTGAAATCATCAACCATGTAAAGCTTCTCATGTATAATGGCCATGGTTTTAACCCGGTTTTGACTGTCCCTCAAAACAGCTTTAGCTTCAGGGCTTTTAGTGTAACCTGCCTGCAGTGAAAGAAAGCTTGATATTATTTGCATGTTATTTTTAACCCTGTGATGAATTTCCTGTAGGAGTACCTCCTTCTCTTTAAGAGATCTGGTTAACTGTTTTTCAACATCTTTAATCTCAGATATGTCCACTATAATGCCCCTGAAACCTTTGTTTTCTCGGTTATGGTATATTGGGGTTGAATGTAAAATAATGGGGAATCTGCTGCCGTCTGCATGTTTTGCAGTGTACTCATCACCTGAGAGATCGCCCTGGGAAATTTTATCAAATTTATCTATTGAACGCTGTCTATCATTTTCATTTATTATTTCAAGGATGTTCAAACCATTGTTCAGATCTTCTGGGGAATATCCGAACATTTTAAAGGCGTGTTCATTGAAGAAGGTGATGTTGCCATTTTTATTGGTCTCAAAAACAGTTTGAGGAAGCATATCTGCAAATTCCCGGTATTTCTTCTCAGACTCCTTAAGGGCCCTTTCAGTTTCTTTAAGTTCAGTTATATCCATCAACGATGCAACGCTTTTATCAGTGTCTGCTATGACTGAAACTGTTGCTAAAGCATGTTTAATTTTCCCTTCCACATTCTTGAATGAAAATTCATAGTTTCTTGGAGCCAGTCCATGGGGGCTGCGTCGAAGATGGTGGTAGTTTATTACAGTGTTTTTATCCTTTTCTGAGATGAAGTCAAGAAGTTTCATCTTATTTTCAACATCATGAATTTTAAATCCTGTGAGTTCCTGGAACTCTGCATTTGCAAGGGATATTGTTGCATCTGATTCCAGGATAAGTATTGCTGTACCAGTATTCTCAAATATGGTTCTGTAATGGGCTTCAGATTTTTTTAAAGCTTTTTCTGCAATTTTTCTGTCACTGATATCCTCGAAGATGTAGAGCCAGCCTGAAGGAATTCCTTCAGTGTATATCTGGTTGTAACGAATCTCCAAAAACATGTTTTCAGATTTTTGAAGTTCCAGTTCAATTTTACCATCAATCCGATCTTCAGGTGGGCGTATTTCATCCCATATATCCAGTTGATCCCCTACATTTTCACCCACTGAAGATGCAGCCACTCCAATGAGGTTTTGGGCTGAACCATTCACATCAACTATTGTTCCATTCAGATCCAGAACCATAACACCACTTTTCATGTTGGAGAACAGGGTTTCATAGGCTGGTGGAACCAGATCAAAGAGTTTGTAATGGAACAAACTCCAGAATACAAGTATGCCGGTTAATGTGAGTGCAAGGGGTGTGGGATCGAAGTAAAAGGGACTTACACCTAAAGCATAAATTAAATTACTTAAAAGGGGTATTAAAGCGGCCAGAACCATTAGAAAACCCCTCTGTTTGTATATTGAAGGTTCGCGGAAAAGGTTCTGACCTATCACAATGAGTCCCATGATCATGAGGGCGTAGGAATAAATTGATGAGGTAATTGCAGCAACCCCATGTTTGTAAATGATTATTAATCCTGCTGAAGTTTCTAAATAACCAAAACCTGGCCATACAAGGCCGTGCATTTCATTGGTGAATGCCAGTAACGTGGTTAAAGCCGGGATGATTAAAAGCAGAATTATATGCTGCCTTTTAACTTTTAACTGATTTTTGCTGTAGGTCACTGTGAAGAGGAACCATAATGGAGCTACAGTTGTAATTCCAATGTATGAAATCTTTCCCCAGAATATCTTGGATCCAATGCTTGTTGAAGCAAGTTCAAGTGCACCTGTAAATGACCACAGTGACGCAGCCAGGATAATAAAAAAGAGGTAGATACTGCCGCTGATTCTACGCCTCTTCCAGATATTCCATGCCAGAAAAATGTTTAAACATGTTGTGAAAAGTAGAAGGGCTGTGTATGCTGTGTACTGAAGTGCCATGGTTTAACCTCACTGGATGATATCACTGAAAAAACTGATTTCACACGATCAATAGTTACCAATTTACACTGACCTATGTAAAGTATTTTAGTAATTTCCTACAAATACAGGTTTTATTATGAAAAAAGGTTTTCTAAATGGAGTTCAGTAATAACAAAGTATAGGGAGTATTTGAATCAATTATTACTGGAAGCATGGGGATTTAATAATAAATTTAAATGGAGTCTATTTCTGATGAAAATGGTTTTATATCCAGAACAGGTGAACCATCAAGGGCATCAAGACCCCTAACTGTAATGATTTTCCCCTTTATTTCTAAAAGGTCAACCATGCACATTGCAATGGGATTGGGTCTGGATGGAGAGCGAGTTGCAAAAACGCCCCTTTCTTGTGTTTGGCCTGGAGGAACAACCCTTAAAATATTTCTATCTGCACGGTCAGCCCAGTAAAGTACGATGATGTTTGAATAATTTTCCAGACCATCCAAACCCTCTTGGTAATCCTCAAAAATTGTTATTCTGCTTGTAACCTCTGATTCTCTTCCCTGTCGTGGTGCATCTGCCCTTTCCCTGTACCTGGATACTACAATTCCAATGGGTTTCAGTTCCATGTTTAAACACTCCCTACTTATTTTATGATTTTTTTTTAAATCAAAAGAACCTTATTCATTACCATTATTAAGATTCGAAGTTCATTCATCATCCTTATTCAGGGGGATTTGAATAACCTTCAAGTGTTTCTCTTAATCTTTCGTAGTTATCATCTTCAAGGGGCAGAACAATTCTTTCACCATGATATTCAAATATGAATCGTTTAACAGGATGTCCAAATTCTATTCCAGTCACATCCTTCAAGGAGTACCTTCTGACTTTACCTGTTCTTCTGGTTCTGTAGAAGTTCTTCCTGTACTCAAGGAGTTCTGTGTGTGTTAGTTCAAGGTCAAAGAATGCATCTTCCAGAAATAGAAGAGTTTCAGTCAGATCCTTATCGCAGACAATACAGTTTGAGGCATCTGATGGATTTCCAACACCACACGCCGGGCAGATCTGATTGAAGGAGGTTTCAGGGTTTTCCTTTGAATTCATTTTTCATCACTTTTTTTAGATTATTTTTCCTTGTTTATATGTAATCTGGTAGATGGATCTATTAAATTAAGAGTATGCTCTTTAGTTCAATTCAAGCTTTTTCATTTATGCTATGATACCTAGGGGATCACTATTTTTTTTATTTTTCCATTAAGGGCAGTAAATTTTGAATGAGATTTCTAAAACCAAACTATATCCATAAAAACCAACCAAATCATAATTATTAATCAAACTGAATTAGGTGAATCTTCATGTCAAATATCAGCCGGAGGGAACGGGAAAAAGAGCAGCGTCGAAGGGATATAATGGACTCTGCTGAGAAACTATTTTTTGAAAAGGGTTACGATGATGTTTCAATGAACGATATTGCAGGGGATGTGGAATTGAGTAAGGCAACCCTTTACCTTTATTTCGACAACAAGGTGGCACTTTTTTTTGCAGTTGTGCTTCGAGGTACAGGTATAATGCTGGCAATGATCCAGGATGAAGTTAGAAAATTTAAAACCGGCATTGAACAAATCCATGCCTTCACAGACACCTACTTCAAATTCGCTCAAAACTACCCCAATTACCTGGAACTTTACAACTACTTCAAGTCTGGAAGGTTCCATCTGGAGAGTATATTAACAAATGCTCAGATGAAAGAGATGGTGGATGATTCCAGTTGGGTTATAAATTTCTCAGCTGGTTTTCGTCCTGCAGATATTTCCTATGCAAGTGAAGTTCTAAAACTACAGAATGAAATTTTTGTGACGGTCTTAGAATCCATAAAAACTGGACTGGCTGATGGAACAGTAAACTCCGATGTTGATCCAACTGAAATTGCAGTTTTAGTAATAATGATAACTGAGAACATCCCTAATATGCGTCCAGATCTTAAAAATTCACTTAAAAAAAAGGGTATCCCCCAGGACAAATTCCTAGTTGATACAAAGAATTTGTTGAATCAAATGCTTGGAACTCCTAAATCAGGTTAAAGTCTTCAATACTTCAAATTTAATAGTTCAATTTTGTAATTACTTCAATAATTTAACTTATCTAACATTATTTAATAAATTCAATTATTCAACAAGGTTTTTGTATGTTTAAAAAGTTAATCTTACTAATAATCCTCATTATAGGAGTTGCGGTGGTTTACAGCTTAATAGAACCCTACATGATCGAGACCAAGGAAGTTGTTATCCAGTCTGACCAGGTACCACAGAACTTCGACGGTAAAAAAATAGTCTTTGTAACTGATATTCACTGCAGCCAGTTCTTCAGTGAAGAAAGGGTTCAGAGCCTTGTTGATCAGGTCAACGCCCTTGATCCAGACATGGTTCTCCTGGGTGGGGACTACGTTACAGATGATGCATCATATCTGGAACCCTGCTTCTCCCAGCTGTCTAAACTAAATGCGCCACTGGGTGTATACGGAGTGTTGGGTAATAATGACCCCAAGAATGCCACAATAACTGCAATGGAAAATGCAGGCATCACCTACATTGGAAACAAAGGATTGTGGGTTGAGGAAAATGGTGAGAAGATCCGGATAGGTGGGGTTGAAGATCTTGACACCGATGTTCCATACCAGGGACCCACCATTGGATCTGTAACTCAAAACGACTTTGTGATACTTGTATCCCACAAACCAGACTACTTCCCACTGGCAAACAAACTGAAGATCGATCTGGTTCTTGCAGGACACACCCACGGAGGACAGGTCACACTCTTTGGATTATGGGCACCATTTTATAACTCCAGATACGGGCAGGAATATGTTTCAGGGATCAAAAAGTCTGGAAACAGCACAATGATAATCAGCAATGGAATAGGAACAGTTAATGTACCTGTAAGATTCTCTGCAAAGCCACAAATAGTTGTTGTTACCTTGAAGAGAGTTACTTAATTTTTTTTTGAGGTTCAATCCTGTTTTTTATTTCCTTCTAATTTTCTTTATTTTCATTTTTTTTAGTTTTAAGGATTAATTTTGGTCATTTACTGTATTAAAAATATTTTTAGGTTTTGATCTGCCTTGAAACCAGACTGATACTAAAAACCAAAACTTTATATAAAATGACTAAACACTAGTTATAAAATAACTACTGGTAATCTTATTACTGGTGGTCATTAAACTTGAAGGGGGAAAGATATGAGATCTTTAGAAATAAATGGAAATCTTGACTCAAAAAGGAAGTTGGTCATGACTTTGTACTGGATAAATCGAAAAACAGCAACCATTGAAGGATGTGCTCCATTTCTCATTCAAAGAATCAAAACAGAAAGAACAACCCATGTTGCAGAAGATGGAAAATTTCTAAAATTTTCTGAAGGCGTTTTAGGTGATGTTCTGACAGATATGGATGAATTAAAAATGGTTGAGTTTGATATTAATTTCGGTAACGAGGATATAAAAGCATCCATCCACGAGGACATTTTATCTGTATCCTTATCAAGAACAAAGGAACTTGAAGACGAGATAATTGAAAAATTGAAATATGAATCAGAAAGGAAATATCCCCATGTTTGCTCTAAGTTTTACAGGCGTTTAGGTATTAATTGAATATAAAGTTTTTTAAGATTTTTTAAAGGGTTTAAATACTACGTTTACATCATTCCCTTAAAAAATGGGTAAAACAACCTTCATATCCCCAAATACTACAAACTCCACGGTTATTAAATAACCCATGGTCATATTATAACCGATGGTATGGATGTTGGAATTGATAAGTAGTTAAAATTCCCTTTAAAAAAGTTTAAGAATTTAAAAAGGATTTGAATGCATTGATCATTTGATAAATTCGTTAATAAATTGAGAGGATTTAAAATGGAAGGAACAACACATAAAAAAATAAATTTAGAGGATAAAACCTACAAAACCAAGCATGTGATTCTTGCCATAATTTTTGTAGGCATATTCATGTCAAGTTTGGATGCTTACATGGTCAGCATAGCCCTACCTAACATCACAACCTACTTCAACGTTAATCTGCACCAGTCCCAGTGGGTTATAACAGGGTACCTCCTTGTTATGACTGCCTTGTTCATACCCCTTGGAAAGGCATCTGAATACACTGGAAAGACCCGGATGTTCATTGCAGGATTCACACTCTTCACCATAAGTTCCCTTGCCTGTGGAATTGCCACGAACATGGATCAACTGATACTTTTCCGTCTTTTACAGGCCGCAGGAGCTTCCATGGTTATTGGAGTTGGAGGTGCAATCATATTTCTGGTGGCACTGCCTGAAGAGAGGGGAAGAGCAATGGGATATCTGGGAGCAGTTACATCCATAGGTGCACTCCTGGGACCTGTAATTGGGGGTTCAATCACCCAGTTCCTGGGCTGGCAATATCTATTCTTTATCAATGTCCCAATTGGGATTTTACTCTTCATATTCGCTTTGAAATACCTCAAAATTCCTGAAAAAACATCTGAAAGCTTTGAAATGGACTGGTTAGGGGCCTTAACCTTGATTGTCTTTGTAGCTTCACTCTTGATGTTCTGCAGTGAACTTGCAGATGGAAACCACTTAACTACCTTGTTGGTCTATGGCTTCATTTCCATCCTTTCACTTGCAGCGTTCATAGTGAGGGAATCCAGATATGAAAAACCATTGTTGGACCTATCAGTATTCAAAAATAAACTGTTCACCCTTGCAATCGTGAGCATGATGCTCTTCAACATGGCAATAGCTGCTGCAAATTTCATTGGGCCCTTCTACCTCCAGGGAGCTATGAACTACAAGCCCGCCCAGGTAGGTTTACTCTTTCTGATGGTGCCCCTTTTGATGGTGGGTGCATCTCCACTTGGAGGATGGATATACGATAAACATCACCAAAAATATGCAGCTGCATCTGCTGTACTTATAGGAGCATTTGCATTCTTTTTAATGGCCTATGCATTCTTTAAAATGAATCTGGTTCTTATTGTACTGTCATTCGCTTTGTGGGGTGTTGGAAGAGGATTGTACAATGGACCCAACGGTACCGAGACAATGAGTTCTCTGCCACCTCAAAAATCTGCGACTGCATCAACTGTGATGTTCACAACAGGAAGCCTTGCAATGGCCATTGGAATTTCACTTGCAACCGTGTTCCTAACCTTCCAACTCAGTACTATGGGTTACAACGGGGCTGTACTTGCGGCAGGACACACTTTACTTTCAAATTCCATCAGCACCATCATAATGGCTGCAGGTTTTGCCTGTGTGTTATCTGCACTTGTGGCAGTATTAAGAAACAGATGAATTATTACAAATTTTAATAAATATGTTATTATACTAAAAAACTTTTAAGAAACTAGGGGTAAAAATGGCTGAAACTATATTTAAATGATAAATATCATTTATAATATTTAAATTTGTTCAGGGAGGTGATATTAGAGGTTATCTGGTTCCCAGCTTGTTAAGGAAGGTAAAATCTCTGCCAGTCAATTGGATACCCTCAGCAGACCACTTGTACCAAGGGACGTGTTCATGGAGATATTCAATCAAAGTGTAGAAGAACATTTGAACGTATATAAAGCCAATTTTAGATGAATATTAAATCTTTAGGATTATTTAAGGTGTTCAAAGTTTTTGAAGTAAATTTAAATTCATATCAATAAAAAGAGGTGTTTTTAATGGATATAGAAATTTTTCCCCACAGGTATTTGAGTGCAGACACAACTGAGAAGTTACTGAAGGATCTTGAGGAAATTGAAGGTGTGAACAGAATGGTTCTACAGGGACAGAGGCTTCCCCCTGCTGAAAGTGGACATCCTGATAGGAGGATAATAATCATCAAAGGTGAAGAAATGGATCTGCAGGTTAAAACAGGCAGGGTTTTGATGGAGATCCAAGGTGAGGATGTTGTGGATGAGGTGAGGAACGTTTGTAATGAACTTCTACCCTTTGGCTTCAACATACACTTCGGAACTTTTATCCGAAAAGAAAAAACAGTTACAGACAATCTGAAGTACGGAGAAAAGCTTGATGAACTTCCAGAGAACATGGTAGGCTTAACTGACCAGAATGCACTCCTGAAGGAGAGGGCAACCATAATCAAGCGGAAATAATATTTTTTCACTAAATTACAAACTTTTTATATTTTTTTTAAAATCAAACTAAAAACAGTGAATTCCATAAAAAAATCAGAATAAGGAAGGCTTAAAGCCTTCCAACTTATTTTAAAACTCAGTAAACCTTCACAACACCAATGACGCTGCTTCTTGAAAGCCATGCATCCAGAGGACTCTTGGTTACTGTAACAACTTCGTAGGTTCCATTTCCCATGTCCTGTTGGGTTTCATAGGTATCAACCTCTCTGTTATCACTTTTGAGGTACACTTTACTTCCGCTAATCTTTGCAACCCTTTTAACTATGAGGCCGTAGCTTGGATGTTCTGCTATGACGATGTCTCCAACTTTGATGTTCTTGGTTTTAACTGCAACGATGTCCTGCCCATCCTGAAGGGTTGGGACCATTGAAGTTCCATCCACGGTTGCTGGGAAAGGCAGGGTGTCTGTTCCGAACTGTGAAACTACCGTAACATCTGCAGTGTAATTATATTTTGCTGCAATACTCTTAATATCCTTCTTAAGGCTCTGCACGGTACTGCTTTCGCTTTGAACATCTGCATCGGCTGTGCTGTTCATCCTTGCAATCATCTTGGCTGGAACAGCTGAGTTGTCTGCTGCTGTTGCATGAAGGGATACATCGGTTCCATCTGTTTTAACCACGATGTTCACATGATGATGGGCTGCTTCTGCTGTCTGGTTAGGGGTTACGTTGGATATGGTCAGTTTATCAGTATTTTCTGTTGGGTAGAATGCCACCACAAATGCAGCTAAAACCACCACTATTATTCCTATACTTGCAATTACTTTAGTTCTCAATTTTTACCACTTTCAGGTTATTTTGTTAATTTTTCCTCAAGTTCCATCTTGTTCTCAAGGACAACCCCATTACTGGGATCGATATCAAGGGCTTTGTTGTAATATTCAAGGGCTTCAGTGTAACTTCCAGTCCTGCTGAGTATCATGGCCTTGTTGTTGAGGATGTTAACACGATCCACGTCCTTCAATTTCATATCAAGAATACGGTCCATGCATTCCAGCGCACCCTTGAAGTCTTCCATTTTATAGAGGAGGGCTGATTTATTGTGCCATGCCCTGATGAAATCAGGATCAAGTTCTATGGATTTCTCGTAGCACCTCATTGATTCCTCTTCATTACCGAGGTTCTGCTGGGCAACACCCCTGTCACACCATGCAGATGCAAATTCAGGGTCAAAGGTAATTGATCGTTCAAACTCCTGGTTTGCACCTGAAAAATCTCCCTTATCCATCTTTTTAAGCCCTTTCTTGTAGGCTGAATGTTTATCAGGTCCAAGTAAACCCATTTAATAATCCTCCATGATAATTTTAATGCCTATTACTATATGGTTGAAGAAGTTAAAAAAAATATGCATTTGCTGTGTTATTAAAAAAATAAAGGGTTTCATTCATTTAATAAACACAACTTCTGATGGCTGTGTAGGATGCACTTGCTCCATTGTTGAGATTGTACTGTACGTATGCACGGTTTTTCTTTTTACTCCAGTTCTTCCAGCTTGTTTTTCCCTGAGAGTAACCATTCTTCATTATGGTGTTGAGATTTCCACTTCTGTAGGTGATCTTGGGTTTTAAAGATTTGGCCTGATTTTCGTACTTCGTATGGGCTGAACTGGATTCTCCACTGATGCAGTGGGGTGCTGAGAAGGTGTCAGATATGTAATGTGACGCAACACCAAAACAGTAACTTGCCTGTTTGTATTTACCGGTTCTGTAGTAATATTTACCCTTGTTAAGCCAGTTAGTTGCTCTGGTGTAACTGTATGGGTAACTGTGTGATCTGAAGTCATGAAACTTCTCATCTGGATCATTGGATCCATCCCTCATTGCAGAGAGGCTCAATTTCTTCTGGACGTTGTGTGGCATCCCATAATAGACGCTGTAAGCAATATCGGAGTGTGTTTTCCAGGTCCAGGCAGTGGACGCTGGCATGAAGACAAAAGAAACCACCATAAATATCATTAAAATGTTGAAAAACCTTTTCAATCAAAAAAACCTCCTATAACTTGAATCCAATGAACTAATTACATTTTTTTCCTATATAAATCTTACTTATAATGATATTGGAGGTAATTCAAATATAAACTCATTTAATTTTATAATTAATCCTTTTTAATCCTTTTTTAAGTAATTAATTTGTTTATATGGTTATATTACCTATTTTGATTGTTAATGAATCTGGGATTGGTTTAAATTAATCAATACTTTTTTATAAGTTGCATAACGATATTTATTATTATATTAATCTATTTGGGGGTTTGAAAAATGACTGAAACGAGAAACGTAGTTGTGGGAATTCTTGCAGTGATACTTGGGTTGGTGGTTATAATCTTTCCATTGATCGGTGTCTCAACCCTCAGTGATCTTGCAGGTGTTGGAATAATCTTTCTGGGTATCTGGCTTTTGGCGCAGAGCTTCAAGGCTTGGGAGACAAGTGTGGCAGCAGCAGTAGCAGATCTGATCCTTGCAGTACTTGCAATTCTCTGGGGTGTGATGTTCCTTGGAAACATCAAAGCATTTGCCTTCTTAACCTTCCTGGCACTTTACATCGTTGGCTTCTTCATAATAATAAGTGGATTAACAGCTCTTTTCTCTGATAAAAGCCTTAAGGGAAAGGCCATAGGGCTGCTGGGTGTTCTACTGGGTGTTTTCTTCTTGATCTTCAGCGTGTACCTGAAGAATCCTCTGGTACTGGCTGCAACCATAGGTGCATTCCTTATAGTAGCCGGAGTAGTGGAGATATTTGATCTCCTGGGGGAGAAGACATCTCCTGAAGTCATGCAATGATCCTTCAATTCATTTTGAAGGAGTCATTTTTTTTCTTTTTTTTAAAAAAATAGGGATATAAATTTAAATGACTTTAACTCAGTAATTTAAGTTTAAAAAAAATTCATGATCCTATATATGAAAATTGATCCCGATTGGGTTCCATTTAACATCCCTTTGTTTAAATATGATACCATGAAAAGAATAGTTTTTAAGGGTAACTGACAAATTATATAAAGTTATATAGAAAATAAATCAAATGATAAGTATTGGAGATCATTGTAAGTAGAGTCCTATTTTTCTGATCACCATAACTAACACTGAAAAAGCTTTAAAAGCATTATTCAGGTTAAAAATGCGATTTTGAGTACTGTTTACAGATGCATGTTCCAGTACTCTTATAAAACATCAAAATCAACAAATATTAGGAGTGAATAAAATGGCAAAAGTGAAAGGAACCAATAAAAGATCAAGACCAAAATCAAACTACAAAAAACCTGGAAGCAAAAGGGGAAGAGGAGTTAAAAGGAGATAATTTCTTACTGAAATTATCTCCATAAATTCTCAATTTTTTTTATGGTTCATTTTGTCCTGTAAATTCATTAAAATCTTATTTTTAAGTTGATAACATTTCTGTTCAAGGTTATTTTACTTATAAAAACTTTTAAATTAAGTTTCAATTATTCTCAGATTTAAATTTACTTTTCAACCTTAAAGAAGACTTTTTTTAACTTTTTAAGTTCATTTTATCGATTAATATTACGATGTAACATTTTTTTCTTAATATTTTCAGTTCTGATTATAATAATCATCTATGAAAATTTAAGAGATGAGGGTCATATAATATAACGAAGTAGTGATCTAAGAAGACAAAATCTGAATCTTATGGAATATTAAAACCAAAAAGCTGGTGGTAGATATGGAACATGGGATGAGAGCGGAACACATGCATGGTTCAGGACACAGCCATATGCATGACTACGGGAAAAAGGCATGGATGGAGAAGATGTTCATGAAGGAAATGATGGAACATCTCTCTGAAGAGGATAAAAGGAAAATTGCAGCTGCAAAGTTGGACATGAAGATATCCCGCCTGGAAAAGCAATTAGAGATAATGAAGGAAAAGAAGAAAATCATTGACATGAAAATGGAAATGAAAGCACAGATGAAGGGCCAGAAGATTGAGCTCCTGAAGATGATGCGGGACATGATAAAGTACAAGATGTAAACCAGTAAGATGATATCATTGATACTGGTTTACAATCCTCTCTTTTTTTTTGAAGATATGATCAGTACTCTTTTTCATGGAATCTGAATTTTTTTTCATTGAATTATAACTTGAAATTGTTATTTGGTAATTTCAAAATATTAAGAACCTTTATATTAAGTTATAATTAACATTAAGATGAGAAAATGAATGTAAATAGAAACATAATTGATTCTCTGCGATATCCCCTTAAAGATTGGGTGAAGCTGATCCTACTGGGAATAATTTTGATAATTCCAGTTGTGAATTTTATTGGCTTAGGATACTATTTAAGAATCATAAAATCAACTTTGGCAGGTTCAGATGAACTTCCAGACTTTGAAGGTGTTGGAGAATTATTTACTGATGGTATAAAATTTTTAGCAGTCTGTATGATCTATGCAATTGTACCTTTACTCTTCTATGCACTTTCCTCTGCCTTCCCAGGGTCTGCAACTTTACCAATTATGGCCACAAGTTTTGCCCTAATAATCAGCATATTTGCATATGTGGGTATAGCCAACATGGCTTTTCATGGCAGTGAAATAGGTGCGGGGTTGAGATATGGTGAAATACTGGATAGAATTGCAGCAATTGGGTGGGGAAGTTACATCCTTTGGTGGATAGTACTGACGTTAATCATAACAGTTGCAGGATTTATCATTGGCATGGTTGGAGGCATTCTCTTATTCTTTGTCTTAGGTCTCCCTGTTGTTTTATTGGGATACGGCTACTTAATGATATTCCACGCAAGGTCCGTTGCATTGACATTTGCATCTTGAGAGAATAACAAGAGCTGAAGAACCAAGAAATAGAGTTGAGTTATTTACATGTTTTGTATCTGGAGGTGTTTAAATTAGATATAACTGGATAGCACTGTTTCTAGTACTTGTCCTGTCCTCAGGTTTAAATGTGGGATGTGTATCTGCAGCAGGGAATTCAACTACTGATCAAACCAGTACAAATTTTATTGTGGGTTACTACATAAACCCCAACGTTACACCCATATCAGAAATCAATTTCAAAGACTTAAAAAGCGCAGGAATAACAGATATATACGTTTTAGTAACAAATCATAATTATTTATCAGTATTACCTGAAGCCAAAGAAAAAGCTGATGCTGTAGGGATAAGAACCAATGCCTGGGTATTCCCTGGGTTCAATCATGCATCACAGGTCGCTCAGATGAAAATCGGAGTTCAGTTGGATATGGAAACATATAACATACCTGCACATCTTCTGCAAATTCTGGCCATGAGATTAGCCACCTACGGCGTAACCTTCTCAGTCACTGTTAAACCCGACGGATGGGACGGAAATCAATATTACTACCTGATCGGGCCTTTATGTGACTACATAGTTCCTCAACTCTATGTAGGTGATTACAAATATGGAATAACCGGTTTAACAAACAGTGTTAAAAAATATAACCAGATCTACAACCTTTACAATATCATCTTTCCTGGAAAAATTGTTGCTGGACTTGAAACCTACCAGTCCGATGAGAATGCAACACCTAAAAATACAAGCACACTATCTGCAGAAATCAAAGCTGTGAAACCCTACACACATGGAGTAATCCTATTCAGGTACGGATTATCCAACTTCAATGGTTTAGAATAAGTTCATCAAGGTTAATGGATTTGTGGATGAAAACAGGGCTGGAACGTTTTATGAAGTTTTGATTCGTGTTGTTGGGTTGATAAGAAACTCTTAAAACTTTTACTTTTTATCTTTGATTAACTCCTTCAGTTCATCCATTTCAGCCTGTAATTTGTCCAGTTTTTCATGAATTCCAATTTCCTCCTCTTCTTTGGAGGTACCGATGAGATTTGATGTTAGTGTGGATGTAATAAATCCTATGAAACCTATTCCAGTGAACATTATGAAGGCGGATATGACCTTGCCTGCAGGTGTTACAGGTGTTACGTCACCGTAGCCCACCGTTGTTATGGTCACCAGGGTGCACCATAATGCATCACTCAACCTATGCATGTGACTGTTTACGCCATGTTCAACCAGAAACATTGCGATTGATGCTGAAAACAGTATGGCCAAAATTATGGTGACTCCATAGTCTATTCTTGTTTTATGCAGAAATTCAAATGCATGTGCAATGTTTTTCTTGAAAAGTGCTAAAATTCGGATTAATCTAAAGTAACTGAAGAGGGAACCTGCCTGGGGTATAATGATCACAGGGATCATTCCAATGACGTCGGTCCAGTTGTACTTTAAAAATTCCATTTTATCTTCGGATTTCCGGAGTCTGTTGATGAAATCAGGTATCAATATGAGAACCACTATTAAATCGAAGTACACAACCCCAGTATAAATATCACTTTTTACAGGAACGAAGGTTACAATGGTAAGTAGGAGAATATCCAAAAGAATTAAAACCATCAACGATGCTTGAAAAAACCTTTTCAGTGTTTCAGGTATATTAAACGATTTCTGGGTCTTATTTTCTTTTGCAAACGTTGAACCTGTGCTTATGAACAGCTTTAACATGTCTCTCATAGAAAAAACCTTTTAAATAGTTTAACAAGTCCATTATACTATCCTTATTATTTTTGCGGACTCTTTTTAGTTGATACTTGCTATTGGATGGTTTTAATATTTAAATTTATGAATATGTAACTTTTTTTCAAACTTTGGGTAAAAAAGAGACCTTAAATCATTGAAAACTAACGATCTTCCTAATAAAAAAAAGGAATGGAATTTAAAACTCTTCAACGCATGTTTCCATGGTTGTATCAATTATTGTGTTGAAATGTATCTTCTCGTCCCAACCGCTCCTTTTGAAGATTCCCATGAAGCAGACACCAATTATCAAAGGGTCTTCATCTGAAATCTCCTTGATCATGGCTGTAACATCCTCTGCCGGACATCCGAACTTGGGCATGGCAAGACCGCCCATAACAACCACAACATCTGGGTTTCTGGGATCTGCAGCCTCATCAACCACACTCATGCCAATGTTCTCCTGCTTTTTGATCTTCCTGGCTTCACCTTTATCTGCGTTTGGGATGAAAACCATTTCAAAGCCCTGGTCCCTGATGCTGTAGGATAAGAGTTCAATGAAGGGAGTGCATACAGCTGCTGAACCTGTGAAAACCACCTTGGAACCTTCAGGTAAATCTGCAACAGCTTCACGGAAGGATCCTGTTAAACCAACTATTCCTGTCTTTTTGTCCATTTAGTACACCTCTTGGAGGTTTTGTATGTTGTGGTGGGGCTTAAGGTTTTCTATTTAGCTTTTTTTTCACTCCTTCATGTGTTAGATTCACCTACAATTTTTTCCAGTCACTTTTTCATGATTTTGATACCAAAGATTTGGGAATAAAATGGAAAAACCTGGGGCAAAAATCCAGTTAAAATCGGGTGAATCTCGGAAAAACTATTTTTAAATGCTTGAATAACTTTAATATTGTCAATAGATCGAAGGGGGTAATTTAGATGAGTTAATTAAATACTTTTAACTAAAAAAATGGTTCAAATTTCTTAAATAGAAAAAATAATTAATTTACATCAAAAATTGCATGAAAGAGAAGTAATGGGTATATTTAGGGTGAAAAAAATGGATCTTTATAAATTGGCGTTTAACAACATCCGCAGAAAAAAGCTTAGAAGTGCATTGACAATGTTGGGAATAATAATTGGAGTTGCCACCATCCTAACACTTCTAGGATCAACTGCAGGGTTAGCTTCAGCAGTTAACGATCAAACAAATGAATACATGTACGATGTGATAATATCCTCTGCATCCAGTAGCGGATCTTATTCAATGGATTCTCAAACAGCTTCGAAGGTAGAAAACCTATCTGATCTTCACGGCTTCAGGGAAGTAACTGCTTTTTCAGAGGAAATAAATGGAAGTACAGTAACTGTAGGGGGTACAAATGATTGGAAACAGGTTAAAATAAAAAGTGGAAAACCCGGTGTGGTGATTAACCATGCAGTTGCAGATAAACTTCACCTTGGTGTTGGGGATAAGATCAAGATTAAAAATAAAGAGTTAACCATCACAGGAATATCCAACGAGGAACAGGTGGACGAAGATGTCCTGGGTGTTTACGTAAACCAGACCCTTGCAAAGCAGATGGATGAAAACAGGGTAACTGCCATCTACGCTCGAACAGATGGAGATCCAAAAACTGTTGCAGATAACGTGGAAAACCAGGTAACTGGAGTTTCTGTTAAAACTCGATCAGAAAAGGTGGCTGAGGTTCAGGAATGGGCTGATAAAGCACAGCTTTTCATGGGAATTATTGCAGGTATAGCTCTGCTTGTGGGAATCATAAGTGTGGTAAATACCATGATGATGAGTGTTATGGAGAGAACAAAAGAATTGGGAGTTTTAAAAGCCATTGGATTTACAAACTGGGAACTGAAGGGAAGCATCCTCTTTGAATCTGGATTGTTAGGATTGCTGGGATCAATTGCAGGGGTTCTTCTGGGGATATTAGGTATTCTGTTAATTGCAAAGATGCTGAATTTCACAGATTACATTACAGAAATGATACCTTTATGGTTAGTTGGAGGTGTGATTGTGGGATCTACTCTTTTAAGCATTCTGGCCGGACTTTACCCTGCAAGACGTGCTTCAAAATTGAACGTTGTGGAGGCTTTGAGGAATGAGTAATTTAATGGAATTCAATGATGTATGGAAGACGTATAAGATGGGTGATGAAGAGATAAACGCCCTTGCAGGATTGGATCTTACCCTGAAGAAGGGTTCCTTCACAGCGGTGATGGGGCCCTCTGGATCTGGAAAGTCAACCTTCCTCCACATAGCAGGGATACTTGACATGCCAACCAGGGGCACGTTCCGGATCAATGGGAATGATACAGGTAAATTATCTGTCAAAGAGCAGGCAAGACTTCGGAGGAATGAAATAGGGTTCATATTCCAGAGGTTCAATCTCATGTCCCAGCTCACAGTCCTTGAGAACGTTATGCTGCCCATGATAAAGGAGGACTCCAGAAAAGCTGAAAAAATTCTGGACATGATGGGATTAAGAGGAAAACATGATAAACGGCCGTGGCAACTTTCAGGAGGAGAACAACAGCGTGTAGCAATAGCCAGGGCCCTAATAAATGATCCGTCTATTATTCTGGCTGATGAACCAACAGGAGAACTTGATACCCGGAATTCAGATTCAATAATGCAGATACTTCAAGATCTGAATCAGAAGGATGGGGTAAGCATTGTTATGGTCACCCACAATCCAGTTTCAGCGGATTTTGCAGATGAAGTTATCCACATGCGCGATGGGGATCTTGTTAAAAGGAGTAAATAAATGTACATACTCCTTAAATTTTCTTTTAATATCTAAAAAAAATGAAGCTACGTGGAATGGTTAATCGATATGATTCAACTGGAACCCAAATAATTATTAAAATTTATTTAATCAGTATTAAGATTTGGGTATAAAATGTAGAAAGATGGAGTGAATTTCGGAAAAACTTTTTTTAGTATTGCTACATTATCTATTAACACAGTTTGTGCATCCATTAAACTAAGCACAGATAATTCAATATTAACGGCTGTTATAATATGTATATAATTCTTATAATGGTCTTGAGGTTTTAAAAAAATGTTATTTGGATCACCAGACTTATTAACCAGTGCCATTGTAGTTATAACTCTTGTATTAGGTTTTGGAACCATTTTCCTCCTATGTGGACTGCTTTATATCTACTGGGGAAACTACAGGGACACAAAATCGAGTTACGCAGTGGGGCTTCTATTATTTGCATCGGCGATGCTGCTTCAGAATGTCCTGTTAACTGCAACTTACTTCATCAACGTAGTTAATCACTGGTATGAAGGAATTGTAATGTTTGCGTTTATTGTTTTTGAATTTATAGCGTTATCAATACTTTTCAAAATAAGCTGGGAATGAAGGTTAGGAATAATCAACGATATCAAGGTTAGGGGTCTTTCATGCAAAAAAAGTTTCTATGGTGGTTGATTGTAGGTACCAAGGGTGGTAAAAACCGCGCCAGGATAATTAATGAACTGAAAGAAAGACCTTACAACATTCATCAGCTTGCAGAAAAACTTGAACTGGATTATAAAACAGTTCAACACCATATGGGAGTTCTGGAAGAGTCAGGTGTTGTTACATCAAGCGGGGAAAAATACGGGAAATTGTACTTCCTTTCTGATAAAATGGAAGAGAACTACGGTACATTCCATGAGATATGGGCTCAATTTCAGAAATAAAGTAAAACAATGAAAGGGGTTAAGAATGCTTTATATATCACCAGAATTTTTAAATGTTATAATAATCTCCAGTAAAATACTGAGCATTGGAAACATCTTCCTCTTAACAGGACTCCTGTACATGTACTGGAGAAGTTACCAGGGAATGAAATCCAAGTACACCCTGGGACTGCTTTTTTTCGGATCTTTCTTCCTGTTCCAGACAATTGCCCTAGCAGTGGCAGTCTTTTTTGTAAGATGGTTTGTAACTGCATTTTTCGTAGCGTTACTGGAATTCATTGCACTTGCAATACTTCTGAAGATAAGCTGGGAATGATGAGTTATTCATGGATCTTTTTTTTGGTAATATGGAACCTTTTTTGTAAATAAGGAAATAATAAAAATAAAATGTAATTTATTTTTTTAGGGAATATAAATTTTTTAGGGAATATAAAAATACCATTTCTAATAATTTATCTCTTGATTAAGACATTTTTTAAATTCAACAGCATTTACATGTAGTTTTAATTGTTCAGAAGCGGGAAGGGCGGATCTTTCAAAATGTCTCATGTTGGAGAATATACTCATTTCAATAATAGCTTCCATGGACCTGGCACCATGCTTATATTTAGGGACTTTAATTAAGGCGTTTAATACAGAAGGATCGATATTTGCTTCAGAACCTAAAAAAATGTTTTTAGCTTTTCTCTCTAAAATGGATCGTAGTACCATGGCCCTTCTTATCATGTAAAGGTAATCCTGGTCATGTTTTTTATCAATCCCTATAATATCAATATATCCCCTTAACCTACTTATGAAATCTTCTCCCTTGACTTTGTCTTTATCTTTATCTTTATCAAATTCTTCAAAAGTTTTATTTCTGCCTCCTGCAAAAACAAAAATACATTTACCAATAGGGTGAATAATTTCGCCCTGTTTAAAACTACCATCGTTCATAGGGGATAAAAAGTATTTTAACCAGCCGTAAGGAACACTATCCAGATCAGAATCAAATTCATCAAAGAATACCAGGGGTGTTTTACCTGTTAGGGATGTACTTTGAATGATGTGGAAAGCACTGAACAAATCATCTAACGACTGAAATTGAGATAAATTAAATTCTATAGGTTCTATGTCATCAGAAATAGTTTTTGCGATTTGAATAACGCCAAATGATTTTCCAGAACCCGGTGGTCCAAAAACTGCTATGGAAAGAGGTTCTTTTATATTCTTTTTAGATAAATACTCCAGTATGAGGTTTTTACTGTTATGGAAGGTTTCAATTTCTTTTCTATCAACTGTACGCAGTTCACCAAACTCTGCAATAGGAGATTGTAACAAAACGCTTTTTTTAGATTTCACATACTGGAATGCAGCTTTAGAAACCTCTGTTTCATCTTTCAACTTCTGTTCCATGATTTTCCAGTTAATATCCTCCCTGAATTCAACATCCTGAATTTTTTCTTTATCATTATCAAGATTTAAAAACATTTTTTTAAAGGGAAAATCCATCTTATCTGCCTCATCTTTTATGAAGCCAATTTCAAGAAGGTTACGGCTGGCAATTATTCCTTTTTTAATCCCATCAATCAGTTTATCACCATAATTTTGGGGAGCACTTTGAATTTCATGTATTAATCCAGAAATAAAGGCGCTACGTAATCCTTTCATATAACGGCCTTCGATTTTTTGTTCAAGGGCTCCTTCAAAAACTTCAGGATCAAAAAATAGAGTATACTTAGCTTTTTCTCCATCATATTGACATAATACTGCCCCACTTACCCCAAAACGAACAATCAAATTCTTACATTGACTGATATCCTTAATATCAGGATTACATTCTCCCTTCCTATTTTTTTCCATTTCATTTAAAAAATCATGAGCGGTACGTTCCCATGATAAACTTCTACTTATACGCAGACCTTTTTCCCGTAGATCATCAGCTCTTATTATGACAATTAAATTTGGCTGATTTTTTAGAAATTCCCATAGATCTCCCCGGGCCAAAGGGCGGCTCATTTTAAGTATGAATAAACTATTTTTTCCAGCTAAATTACCAATAGGGCTCCAGAGATTTTCTGAATCCCGGAAATATTTATTATCATCATGTATAACCACTATATCTGGGGGGGTTTGATCAGCAAAACTAAGTTCAGGTTTTATGATTTTTTCCGGGTTTTTAAATCCTGAAAAAGTTTTAACCAGATGTTTTTCGTTATTTTGTGGTAAAATCAATTTTTTATCCTGTGATGGATTATATCTTTCCAAAATACACATACTGTTAATCAGATCTTTAAAATTATCCAGTTCCATTTCATTATTTATTTCTGATTCATCATACTGGATCAATTCAAGGTGATCTTTCTTAACTTCATTAATCATTTTTGCAATTAGTAGGGCCCCACCCATTCGGGCTATAATGTCATATTCTTTATAGATTTCACGATTGGATTGTTCATAGGGATAATCCTTTGAATCACTACTATCCCACTTTAACCAGTCTTTAGTAACATCACCAACAACCATAATCTTAGTTTTTTCAGACATTCCCCACAACCTTCATAATTTATTAATTAATATGTTAATCTTAAGATTTATTTAAGGGGTAAAGGACTATTACCAAAAGAAATGATTCCCATTTAAAAAATTTTAGGCCATAAAGAATAATAAAACTATTAAAATAAATTATATTTTTTCTGTTATAATAGATTACCTATTACTCAAGGGGCATCTTAAAAAAATTTAGGAGATTTAATTTATAGTGCAAGGACAGGGACTCGAACCAGGGTAATTCTGATATGTTTAAAATTATCATCACAAAAAAAGGTTTAGAAACTCTCTTCCAGGGTAATTTCCTGTTTCACAGCTTCATTAACTATCCCTATCTGATCCTTCTTCACGTTGAACTTCTGGTGTGTAGGGGGGTATGTCCACATCCCAGTTGTAGTCCCAGAGCTCTAAGAACATCTGGATACGTTTAATCTTAAAATTATTTTATAAGTTTATTAAGTGTCACGGCACCGTGGGAAAAACCTTACCAGTTTTACTCTCCCTGCAGAAGGTTCTGAAGTCACAGGCATCACAGGTACGTTTTTCAGGGTTAGCCTTCCATGAAGCTTGTATTCCACGGCCATTGACTTCGGATATTACACTCTCCTCAATATCTGCCACAACGGAGTCGAATTCAGTCAGGGATCTCCTCTGGTTGTCGTAGTCAACAGGTATGATTCGCACTGAGCGGAGCTTTTTCAGGGAATCTGAGAGTGAAGGTGGTTTTTGATGAATGTTCCATTTCAGTATGTTCTCAAGGTCATCTGCGTAGGGTTTTATGTCTGTTTTACCCTCTTCAACATCCTTTTTAAGTTCCTTTAGGTCTTCCTTGAAGAGTGAGAGTTCGTTGAGGTAGAAGAGCATTCCAACGAGAACAGGCTGGGATTCAGGCTGCATGGACCGGAGCCAGCTGTAGGTTAAAACCTGCCAGTCATGATGATCCCACGAAGGAGAGGCCAGTGCAGGGCGCTTCATACCCTTGTAATCAACTATTATTTCGTATTCAGGTTTTTCAAGTTTTTCAAGCTTGTACTGGAATGCAGGGTTGTTGTGAAGGTACCTGATGATTAAATTGTTATCTGAGGCTTCGTCTATCTTAACTGAACTCAGAACATCGATAACACCGGTGATTCCATAGTAGTTGGAACGGCTTGCACCCTTCTCGTAACGGGGCATGTCCCGTATACCCTTTAGTTTAACCTCGGAGTCATCTATCAAAGGGAATAAATGCGGGCCCCATGTGTTTATGGCTGCCTCTGCACGTATACTTGCAGCGAGTTTGTGGGGATGGTCGTGGTCCTGGCAGAGGCCCAGACCCTCATCACCTTCATTGAATGGGCAGAAGAGGTTTGCAGGTGGTTGAAGCCCCCTTGAACGCATTCTCTTATCAATTTCCAGTTCAATATCCCTTATCTGGGTCTTCCAGTCCCATGGGAAGTCCTTCCAGTCCATCTCATTCCACCTGAGAAAGGCGTCCTCCATAACCCCGTGGATGAAGTTACCGAACCACAGCTGGATTGGCATGGAAGGTGGCAGGGTTCCCTTGTTCTGGTAGCGGTACTGCAGGCCGCAGGTAAGGTATGAGAGAAGGTCACCTGTTAAACTGTATTCAGGTATGATGTATGGTTTGTTTCGGGTTGAAAGGGTCATTGTTAACCACATTTTATTACATTTTTAAGGTTTTTATTTATTTTATATGTGTATGATGTTTTCAAGGCCTGGCCAGTGCCATGATCCGTCTCTGGTCCAGCCTGTGGCCACGTTTGGTATTTCCCTGTGTTCCTTCTTGGTATCGTAGCCTCCCTTGACAGGGTTTATCCCCACAAGGAGAAGCACATCCTGGGGTCGGCTGAATGCAACGAAGTAATGTCTTATGAGATCATCAAATGCCCTGTCCTCACCTTTTCTTCTGGAGCTTTCAAGGGGTGAGGAAACACGCAGTTCATCCTCAAGGTTGCAGGATTTACCACCCTCAACAGGGAATCGTTTGAAGGCGTTCTTGTGATGGTCAGTTCTGAAGTCTGAACCTACATCAACCACCACAAGTGGGAACTCCAAGCCCTTGGACTGATGTATGGACATGATGTTGATCCTGTTATCAGGCAGTGTTTCAAGGAGGTTCTCATCCACATCAATAGCACCAGTTGCAAGGGGGGTGAAAACATTCCAGTAAAGCTCCTTAATGGACTTTGCTTCCAGTTCTTCCTCAAATATGATCTCACCACCGAAGCTTGTGAAGAAGGATGTCTGGGCTATGGTACGTGTAACAGCCTCCAGGTAAACCAGTCCCTCAACATCATCCTGCATCTCGGGTATCCAGGTCACGAGCTTGTAGGCAAGCTCCAGAAGTGAAACATCATGCTTCCAGGTTTTACGTCCTTTAGGGGTTCTTGACCTCCAGGCATCCACGAAATCCCCAAGTGAAAATGGATTCAAAGGCTCAGGATTGGATTCAACATACTCCAACGCTGTTTTCCTCCATGAACCGAACCTGTGAACTGCTGATTTTGGAAGTTTCTCAATGGAATCCTGAACTTCACAGTCAGGGTCAATACATTCCAGTAACAGGCCACATAGTACGCTGGCCTCCCAGGTGCGCTCCAGATTCTGACCCCTGGGGTTGAAGACTGGAATACTTGGATTTAAACTCAACAAATCCTCCCGGAGGTAGTAGGGTAACCGTTTCTTTTTAAAGGCATTCACTTCAAGGGGAGAACTCAAAAGAATGGAAACATCAGTTGGAGAACCCTCAGTTTCATCACATCTTATCTCATAGTCCCTTCCATTGCACTGGAATTTGAAGCCGTCACTGTAAACAGCATTGTGTATGAATTTTGAGAGATCCTCTGAGAGTGTTTCCACATCATCCCTGAACATGCCCAGCACTGGGAAGTCACAGAAATCCCCAGCTCTTGCAGCTTCTATTGGAGGTTTACCCTCAACACGAACACCCTGAAAATCCTCATCCAGAACAGCAAACTCATTGCAGAAATCAACAATGGAACAGGTTGAACGGTAGTTCTTGGAGAGATTTATGAGTTTGGGTTCAACTTCAAGATGTTCCCGGCATCTTTCCTTGAAGTTGGTGAAGAGATCCACTGTGGCTCCCCTGAAACGGTATAGGGACTGGTCGTCATCTCCAACAACTGTGAAACTTCCTCCGTTGCAGGCCGCAGCATCTGCGAGTTTGAAGTATATCTGCTCCTGCAGAAGGTTGGTGTCCTGGTACTCATCCACCAGTACGAGCTTCAGGTTTTCAAGGAAGCTCTCAAGTTTCTTTTCATGGAGTTTGTCCAGGAAATCAGCTTCAAGGAGTGAGAAATCAAAGAGCATTCTCTCCTCAAATTCATGGATGTAATCTTCAATGGCCTGACAAGCCACCTTGATTCCAGGATCGTCCCCTCTGCTTTTGAACTCTTCCCAGAGGACCTGGTCATAGTAAACCCTGTCCTTGATTTCAAGGAGGAGTTTACTCATCTCAGCGGTGTTGAAACCGAACTTACCGCCCCTGATGTTGATGAGGTATTCCCTTAATGCTTCATTATGGTGCCTCTCATCTGTGAAGAGTCCCACCCTCATCATCATGGCCCTTGCAACGAAGTCCTCAACAACCACGGGTGGTGGAGAACCAGGATCCCTGTGATTCTTCAAAACCTCCTCACAGATACTGTCAAGGGTTCCAGTCACGATCTGGTTGAAGTCCAGATGCCTGAGACTCTTTTCAACATCACTGTTATCTGAAAGGAGTTCCTGGCGGATGATATCACCCCAGCTCAGGATCCTTGATCTAAGCTCTGCTGCAGCTTTACGTGTGAAGGTGGTTGCAAGTATGCTTCCAGGATTAACATCATCCACGTAGATGAACTTCAGGATCTTCAAAACCATAACAGTGGTTTTACCACTACCAGGACCTGCAACTATGAACTGAGATTCATTCTCAGGGGCTGAAATTGCCCTGTGCTGATCAGGGTTCATATCAGGACGGATGTCCCTTTTCAGGTTTTCTATAACTATTTTCTGGAACTGGGGGAAGCTTATCATGTTAATCCATTTTTCCACACTATTTTTTTCTAATAACGTGATGAGGTGTTTCTAAATCTTTGAACTTGACACCCCAAAGGTTACAATTTTGCTATTAAATGGTTTAACATTCCAGTTTAAATATGTAATGCTTAAAGGCGGAGGTTAAGCCTGAAAAATAGGATTAATGGATGGTTTATTATTTTAAAAAAAGTTTCTTTTAATCTTTGAAAATTAGTTATAAAAAATTTATATTTCTAATTAAAAGGTTAAGTGCGGGGTCAGGGACTCGAACCCTGGTAGGTCTGCACCAGCAGGTCTTGAGCCTGCCCCCTTTGGCCGCTCGGGTAACCCCGCCTGGAATATAATGTATTGAGATCTTTATGATTTAAAGTTATTTATTATCAACAAAACTTTTAGGAATACTTTAAAATAATATTTAAGAGGGAATTGAATAGGTTATAGCTCCATAGGCCCTCAAAAATTCTATTTTTCCTAAAGATTTTCCATGGATATAAAGGTTGCATCACTGAGTGAGTTGTACTTGTCAACATCACAGGTAACAACGAAGACCTGCATATCCCTGGCACTTTCCTCAAGCACCTCCAGGGCATGGTGCATCCTTAAGGGATCTGTGTTCACAAGGGGGTCGTCAAGTACCACCAGCTGCCTATCCTCTTTACTTAAAAGCCTTCCCAATGCAAGTCTGAATATGCACCATATCTGTTCCTGGGTACCAAATGAAAGTGCATCCAGTAATGCCTCAGCTTCACGACCTTCAGGTGTTACAGAACATGGTTTCAACTTATTATCAAACTCCAATGAGTACATGGGACCTAATATCTTCTCAAGATCATCTGTCACAAGTCTCTTTATTGGATCAGTTAGGGAAACGATGGTGTTTTCCTTGTAGTGCATGGTCAGATCGTAGAGAAGTTCAATGGCAGCTGCATCATTTTTCATATCTTCAAGGGTCTTCTCCTTCTCATTGATAGATTCCTCAAGGGTGTTCATGTCGGTGAAATCCTGGGTGAGGTTATTGAGGTCAGACTCCATACGGACATGTGAAAGTTCCAAATCCTTAACATCCTCTTCCAGTCTTCTTACCTTGTTTTCAGAGTTACTGTAATCTTTTGTGGGTTTTTCTTCCTTCTCCTCCATTTCATCCTGATAGATATTTAGTGTTCTCTCCTTTCTCTCAAGTTTCATGGAGATATCGTTCTGCTGGGCTTCAATGGAATCAACTGTAATTCCACCTTCCTCTAAACCTCTTAAACGTTCACTGTATTTTTCAATGAACTCTTCGTTACTTTTTACCCTGTTTTCCATCTGAGATATGTACTTGTCAGTTGCATTGTACTGATCTTGAAGCTCTTTCAGGTTAGATTGAAGTTTGCTCTCATTATCCTTAAGGAAGACTTCCTTCTCTTCGATTTTATTTATCTTTTCTGATAGTAACTTCGCAAGATCATTTTTGTTCCCATCCATGCAGTTCTTGAAGGGTGAATCATCTGGAATCTTACTCCAGTTAAGTTGGATCTTAGCTTCGAGTTCTGCAACATCCATCATGAGTGAATCCATACCACCTTTTTTAGCCAGATCCTTCTTGATTTGATCGATCCTAATTTTTAAACCCTTTTTAGTGTTTAAAAGTTCTCTCAAGGGTTCCAATTCTGTTTCATTGTAGGGTGCTGTTAAACTTGCACATTCTATTTCCATATCCTCAAGTTCAGATTTCAGGAGCTTAACATCCTCATTCCCACTTTTAATTTCAAAAACACCATTTTCCAGTTCTATTCTAACGGATTGATAGGCATTCCAGCTCCTATCTTCTCTGTCTAATGTGAATTTTTCCCCGTCAAGGTATATTGAACCCTCTAATCCTCCTGAAGCACGGATGTTCAGGCCAATAGCATCCAGCTTGGTCCTGGTGTCCCTTATACTGTTTTTCAGTCTTTCAATTTCATCCAGCTGGGATCTTGAAGGTGCATTGATGGATCTGTACTGTTCCTCCTTGGATTCAAGTTCCTCCTTAAGTCCATTCATTTCCTTAAGTATGGAACTTTTATCCTCAAGCTGAAGCTCCCTCAAAACTGTACTGTGCGCTATCCTCGCTGTTGTTTTTTCCTCTGAAAAATCTTCTATGGTTGATTTAATGTCTTCAACTTCTTCTTTAACCTGTTTTATACTAGATTCAGCTTTCAAGAGCTCTGATTTTCGTAATTTTTTCTCTTTTTCTAAGGAATCATTTTTAGATTCCAGATCATCTATCTCTTCACTTATATAGGTGATATCGTTGATCTTTTCCTTCAGGGTGTTGTAACGTGTGTTGAAATTTTCAACTTCTCCAACTAACCTTTCCCTTTCTTCTTTATGAGTTCGGGCTTCTTCAATGGTTTTTTGAAGATCTGAAAGTTCTTCACGTGCTTCATTTAAGCGTAAGGTCTTCTTTTTCTTCATGAACTCGTTGTCTTCAAGGTTACGCATGAGCTCATCCTTTCTGTGAAGTTTATCCCTGGATTTTTGGAGTTCTTCCTTTTCCTCTTTCAAGGATTCTTCTAACTTTAACAGGGGAGATTTTTTTCTATCCTTCCTTGTTGCTGTGTAGTACTCTGAAAATCTTTCATTCAGTACTTCAAGAATTCTCTTTTCTTCCCCAGACTCTATTGATGCACCGATCATACGCTGGAGGGATGAGAAGGTTTCACTGTTGAGTTCATCAATGATTATGGGTTCTCCCTGAACCATCCAGAGGCACTGGCTTACACCCCAGAACTGGGGTTTGGTATCACCTGTTCGAGGCAGCTCACCACCTGTGATACCTGCAACAGCCCTGTCTGCAGCATCCCCCTCAGATAAACGCTCCCAACCATTCGAGTTCCACTTCTCAAGGGCACTCATTGGCTGGATGAACCTTTTGGTTACCTTGTAACGGTCCCCATTATTTCTAAAGGTTACCATGGCCTGAGGTGCCAGCTGGGAATCGAAGGGGATGAGTGCTTTGATGTTTTTGGATCTGCTTGAGTGTTTGGAGAAGAGAATGGTTCTCAGGGATTCCATGAGGGTGGTTTTACCACTTTCATTGGGGCCGTGTATAACATTCAAACCATCCTGGAACTGGATCTCCACAGGGTCCCTGAACTTCTTCCAGTTCTCAAGGATTATATTTTCCACGATCATTGTGAAACCTCCTTAACCATCTGATAAAGCATTAAAGACGCTCTTTTAAGAACTTCTGGACTGGCGTTCTGCACACTCTCCATATCCCTGATGTCCCTGAAGATGGCTTCAGCATCCTCAGCTGATATGCCTGAAAGCTCCTGTGTCTTGGGATGATACTTCATAAGGGCCATCAAAGCCTGGAAGGTCTTTGGAACGTAGGAACCCTCGGGTATCATGGCCTGGAACTCCAGCATGTTCGGCTTCAAATAGAGATCATCCATGTTGAGGTTGAAAAAGAACAGATCATCTGCTTTGAAGTTTTCAAGGTAATCGAAGGAATCCTGACCAACAACACCCCTCAACTTAAGGTTCAAAACCAGATTTTCCTGGTTCTCTAAACTTGTTTCAAGGCTTTTTATATCATCTAAACCGTTGATCTTTGATTCCATCTGCTCCCATCTGAGCTTACCCACACGTGCTGGTTTTATCAATGGTTTTTCACCCCTCTCAAGGTCAACCATCACTGCATTACCACTGTTCTTCTCACCAAATTTGGTTGTTTCAGGAGTTCCCGGGTAAAGGGTTTTTTCTTCATACTGGAAGAGTGAATGCCATTCACCAAGTGCCAGGTAATCAAGATCTGCAGTATCAGCCCTCTTTGGATTGATTGGGAAGTTAGACTCATCTGTGAAACCTGGTATCTGGAGGTTTCCATGGGCAAGTCCAATTGAGATCTTGTTGTCCTCCCTTTCTATCCATGCTGTGGGATCCTCCTTGGACTGTTTCTGCTTCACAGGACATGGATAGAGTGTAACATCACCTGGAAGGTTCACGGGTTCAGCCTCCTTTAATATGTGGATGTTACCAGCTGCATCCCACACAGGGTTGTTGTAGGCTGAATCCCTTGTGAGTGGGTCATGGTTTCCAGGCAGTATGTAAACTGGTGTTCCAATACCTGATAGATTCTGGCATGTTTCATGGATCAAACTGGAATCAACTTCGTTGCCATCGAATAAGTCCCCAGCCACCAGTATAAAATCAACATCCTCTCCACTTTCCAACAACCTTCGAACAGTTTCCATCCGAATTTCACGTGCCAGGTCAGCTTTACCCCCTAACCTGGAGTACTTAATTCCCAAATGCCAATCTGCAGTGTGTAAAAACCTCACCATATCTATGAATCCTCCCTTTTGAAAGTTTCATGTTATTATTATTGCTGTTTGCAGATTGTATTAACTGTTATTTAATGGTTATTATTTGAGTTTGGGAGGTTTGTAAATCTGAGGAAGGAGTTAAATTGGTTAATATTTCTAGATTGAATATTTAAAGAAATAAAATTAAAAAATAAGTTAAATCAATACGTTATTTATTTAAATATAAAATTTTATAAAGGAACACCTTTTTTAATAGCTTCATTAAGCTCTTGCATCATGAAACCCATTCCTTTACATTTACTGAGTGGATTGTAAATATTTTTATCTGTAAAAATATCATTAACCATCTTAGTATAGTTCTTACCACCTAAAACAACAATATCCTCATATTTATAGAGTTTTTGTGTTGAATCAGCAGCCTTTAATTCATCAATACTTATGGGATTGGATTTTTTGTTGTTGAAACTCACGTTGTAGGGTTCAGGTACGATATCATCTGGAAAGAGAAAGCCATACTTGGCTGAAAGTATGCACCAAGATTCTGGATAAAACTTCTCAGCATATTCACGACATTTACCTGCAAAGGACCCAATGTAAACATGTTTAGCCATTGTTGGTCCAGTTTCTGGTTCTTTATCCCAAATCTTTTTACTTCCACAGGGCACTACACAAATCGTGTTCTCACTCATAGTTACCTCTCCAAAATATTTTTTAAAATAGCTTTTATGAATAAAAGTAGATTCTCCTCTTCAACACCATCCTTACCTGGAGTTAGAGGGAAAGCACCAACAGAAGGAATTGGCTTGGAGGAGATCTCATGAAATATCCTTTCCTCATCTCCAGGGTACAAAACGTAGGCACCCTCAGTGAACAGTATGGCATCCTTGTAGGTGTGCATCTTGTAAACATCTCCATACTTATACTTACGTGAGATCTGTTCCTCAGCATCCCTCTCATTTACCAGCTCTTCTTCAGCATCATAAATTTCATCTGAGGGAAGGTTTGAGCCAATTTTCTCATAAAAATCAAGAACCCTACCCTCAGACTTGTACTTGGCATCGAAATGAACGAAATAAGTTTCACCCTCAAATTCTATGAAGATAGTATAATCTGGCCTAAAAGGTAATGAATAAGATTTATATTTGGTGTTTTGAGAGAATAGACGATTGTACATGAGATTCAATGTTATTTCCCTATCATTGAATTTGATGTTAAATTTTTGAAGAGAATCACGACCCCTTTTAACTTTTATGGACCATTTATCCTTACTGATCTTGTAGATATCAGTGTAAACCAATTTTTGGTTACTTAACTTGTTTAAAACTTTTATAAGCTTGAAGTAACACCAGTACTCATAGAGTTCACTTAATTTACGCTCATATCCCTTGATACGATCCTCTACCTCGTCCCACTGGAGTCTGAAGGAAAATTCGAATTGGATGAAGTACTTAAATATGTCTCTGTAACCTTCCCTTTTCTGTATAACCTGTGAATTTAGGGGTAAATAGTTGAGTTTACCAACATTTCTCACCCATTTTTCAGATAAATAATCCTGAACTATTCTCTGATACTTGTAAAGCTCATCAAGAACGTAACCCTCATCTTTAAGCTCTAAAAGTTGTTTTATAAGATCTTCTATCAGTTTGTCCAGTAACTCCAAGAAGTACTTGAGAAAACGATTCTCAGAAGTGTCTATGGTTTCATGATGGTACCTTTGGGTTATTGTATCAGGAACGTATCCTTTTAAACTACTTGGCCAATCCTTGGGTGTATCATCAGATTTGAAAAGGTGCTCTGGTCTTGATATAACATCCAACATCTCTGAAGGTCCTAAATTTGATGCAAAACTTGCAGGAACAACCTCCACGTAGCTTTCCAAGAGACTGTACATGTTCCTTTTTATGTACTCGTAGGCTGTAGGAAGGTTTTCAAGTCTGAACAAATATTCCAAGAACATGAAATCTTCATACAATGTTTCTTTAGGTTTTCTGTGAAATTCAAGGTATTGGGCTAGAGGAGAATCCATCTCGTAGATCATGCCAGAGGCAACTTCAGATAGATCCCCAATCATGGCAGGGTAATGATCCAGGTAACCTATCTTCTTGGACCGAACCTCAAAGGGACAGGGAACAGATTCAACACCACCCATCTCAACATCGAAGAAGGACTTTCCAACGTAACTGTGAAAATTGAGAATCCCAGCACACTTGTAACTCTCATCAGAACTGATCTTGAACCTTAATTCCTCAAAGATTTTGGCTTTACCCTGTTGAATTGTCTTTAAAACTTTGGGTTCATCTTCAAATGGGATTTGGGTTTCAAATAATACTTGATACTTGGTTTCTTCAAGGAGCATTAACTTAGAAAGATCATTTAGTTCGTTGTTGGAGTGGTACTGAATGGGTGTTTCATCGTCTGGTTTTTCAACTAGGGGAACATTCTCAAGGGTTAAAAATCCCTTTTTAAAGGTTTCTCCATTTTTTAAACCATTTGTAATGGCACTTATAGTTAAAAGACCTAATTCATTCCCTTTTTTATCCTGAAGATGTATAAGAACTCTCTGTTCCACCATTAAAAAAGTCCCCTAATTTATGAATGAAACATATCTCTGCTCGTAGAGTACCTTATCCATCTCCTGGATCTTCAAGGCAGATGAAAGATATTTCACGTTTTTATCTGATTTCAGATCTCCGAAGTAACGGGGTGAAGGTTCCACAGCCTCGGTGTAACAGAGTTCAAAGAGCTCCATTAAAACATTCTCAAGAACCCTCTGGGACCCATGTAACTTAGGTAACATCTTCTGTTTGATCTGAGCATCGAAGTAACGCATCCAATTATCCCAAATCTCTGGGCCGCCCTCGTAAATCCAAGCAACGTACATGAAACGTAATATCTCATCGATTACCCTGAAACCAAAATCAAAACCTGCCTTTCCAAGGACTTCCTGGAAGTTGTTGACTTCATCTGCCAGTACATCCCAAAGGTAGTCTCCTCCCTCAATTTTAACATCCTCTAACTCTTCTTTTAATTGTGAGAGTTTACAATCTCTGATTTCAAGGTTAGAGAGTGGATCTTCAAGGTACTCTGTGTTACCTGTTAACTGGTATTTTCCATAATCATTCAACATGTAACTTTTAGCAGGGGAAGTTGAAAATTCGATGGTGTTCGCCCTATCCAAAACCTTAGGACTGAACATGTAGGTTGTTTCATCCACGTTAACCGTACCAACCACTAATAAGTTACCCGGTATTTTCAGTTCATTGGGAACGTTATTATCCTCGTTTGAATGTAATGGTATGGCCTCTTGACTTTCCATGGATGATAAAAAGTCAGCGAAGTATCTTTCAACATGTGAAAGGTTCATCTCATCCAGAATTAGGAAATGTGGAATTTGGGAGTTCTTTGAAGCTTCTGTGATTAAGGTTAGGGCTGTGGTTTCTTGGTAGTTCTTGGTGATGATGTTGTAGAAACCAAGTAAGTGTCTGTTTTCAGTCCAGTTTGCACCTACAGGGACGATATTGTAGTTTGAGAGCTGATATCTGGCAAAAAGTTGAGCTAACTTAGTTTTACCAGTACCAGAGTTACCAGTTAAAATAACGAATGGTTTCACCTTCAAAGATAATAAGAAGTTTTCAACTATCTTTGGATCGAAGAAGTAACCTGATTCAACTAAAAATTCATAGAATGATGCGGATGGGAGCTTTTCAGATCCATTGTCTTCATTAGATATGTTTTCTCCGATTTTGGACCCATTTTTCATTCTATCGATCATCAAAATAAAATCTCTGACTTTTTCAGGTAGCATAGGATCATCCAATCTACCAATTACAACAACGTCACTTTTTTTATCTCCATCTTGAACTGAAGTCCATTCTCCTTCATAATTTTTTTCAAAAAACGCCTTAGAAAAGTTTCCACCGAGTTTACCTCTATGAATCACGTAGATATTTCCTGATTCATCATTTGCAAAGGCTCCTGCTACCGATCTTCTAATTCCAGTTAGTGGGAAATTTATTTCACATATAATTGTATGCCCTGAATCTTCTTCAGGTTCTTCGACTCCAAAACCATTCCAATACCTACTCGTTTCAATCTTTCTTGAACATAACCAAATCCCAAGTTTGTTTGACCAATAGAAATTTCCTTCTTCCTGGCCGCCTTGAAAACCAGCTTTACCACTAACAATTTTATCAGCAGCGTTTTTGAAAATTTCAACAAATTTCTTTTGACTTTCTGCTATTTCACTTTCATTTTCGATTATTTTCAGAGGTTCATCTTCTGAAACGAGTAAATCGTACATATTTAAAACTTCTTTTAAGTCTGATTCAAGCTTTTCTTCTGATGGTAAATTGTTTAAACTGTAATATTTTGCATAGATGTTACCTGCTTCGTAGAAAGGTGCATTTGGGGAATTTTCCACTTCTAAGTCTATTGATTCTAAAAAATTATCAGATACTTGTATTAAACCATTTAATTTGTCCCTAAAATTTTTTGATTTTGTATTTAAAATTTCATTAGCCCTTCTATTTCCATATTTGTTCTTTAAATCAGTAGCACCTTGATTGAGTGAAAGATAAACACCACTCATATCTTCTTTAAACAAATAAACAGGATAAAATCCTGATTGAGCGCTTGTGGTTATTCTTTTATCAAATATTGCAACCCAGGGGGAGTATGTCCAATTACCCTGACCTGCTGAACCAGTTATTTTGTACTTGTTGGGTTCATCTATAATTTTCTTAAGGTCCTTTGGAAAATTAGTTCTTAATGCGGTTGCTATGGGATTTCCAGTGAAATTTTCATTCATAGCCCTTTTATAATTATTCAAAACCTGTTCAATATCTTCCTTTAACATAAAACGCCCCTTCAAGATTAAAATCAACTTATGTATAAAACTAATTCATTATTAATTACTTAAAACTTTTTATAATCTGAAATAAAAAGTAGATCTGTGATAGAAATGGTGAAAACTGAAGAATTTGTCAATCAGATCTATGGTGTTATATCAGAAACCTTCAAAACAGAAACGATCCATCTAAAGGGAAATAATGGGGTTAACAACATAGTTTTGTTCGATGAACCTGAATTGATCCCTGGAGAAAAGAGTAGGTACAGAATAGCTTATCCTACCATGGCAGTTTTTAATGGCGAGAAATTGATTTTGATCATTGAGGCAATTAGCAAAGCACCTACACCACCTAAAGAAATCGTTGGACCAATTCCAGTGTGCATGATAACCAGAAAAATCATCATCAACAAGAAAAATGGACAAAACTTGGAGTACTCTTTGGCAGATAAAGATTCTAAGTTCCTGCTTTTAGTTGTAGTTCCAGATCAAGGTGAAGGTAGTCCAAAGAGTGATCAAATCTCAGATCTGAATGAGAAATTCAAAGGAGTTTTAGATTTGGATAGTGAATATTCAAACCTTGAGGATTTTGCTATATGCGAGATCAGTGATATTGATTCGGTTTTGAACAAACTTTTGTTGGATAATAATGAAAATATCCAATAATCTTGTGTTTAAACACTATTAAGACTATAAAAATAATAAAATCGGATTAATCAACATCAAACTGGCCAATAAATCTTGGTTAATGGAATTAAAGTCCGAGCCTCTGAATCAAAGTTATCGTAGTACTGTAAAATTAATTTAACCAGTAGATCTAGGTCAACCAAGGTTAATGGAATGTTAGATCTGTCTGCTTCGTATCGGGCATCCTTCGAGAAGCCTCCGGTTGATACGTACAATCCCTTATCACCCTCTCTTAATCCGCCACTAAAGCTTCTTATTTCCCTTGAACCCATTGATCCATTTCTATGCTTTACTTCAACCACTATTCTTGGTTCCTCTAGGCCTAAACCATCGGGAGATGCTATTATGTCCCTACCCCTGTCTGGGCCTTTAGCAGATACAATTGTTTTGTAACCCATACCTCGCAATAAACCTGCAACTAACTCCTGCATTTCATCCCAATCCAATTTAACAACCTTATCCTGAATAAACTCCTGGGACCTGGAAATTACATCATCTTTTAAGAGATCACTTTCTTCAGAATCTTCTTCAACAGCCTCGGAAACCTTTTTACCCTTTAACAGGTTTAATATCTCCTTTGAAGCCTCATTGTTTATCTCAAAAAGAGTTGAAATAGCTCCCAGTGTGTTCTTTGTGGAAGTTGAGAGATCGTCTCTGTTCACTTCTCCTTTCCATTCAACCTTCCTAACATCACCATATTCTCCTGGTTTTTCTTCACAGAAGTTGGGTTCATAGATGTAATCTGAACTTATTTCCCCCACGAGGTAAACCCTTTCATCGGTATTGTAGGAAATAACAATATCACCTATTTTAATGTCAAAGCGGAATTTACTGATTTGAGAGGATACTATACTTATCTAACCCTTACTTTTTTCTGGAAATCTTTCTTTAATCTTAGTTTTTATGGAACTCGGAGTTTCAACATTGGATAAATCTCCTATTTTCCATCCAATTGCAACTGCACTTTTATCTTTAAATTTATCAATTAAAAATCCGCCTTCACCTGCTCTTACCATCCACATTTTCTTAGACATGTTATCATCTTACTCTTAAAATTCCATTATTTTGTCAAAATTTTGTTCAAACATATTTACTGGGGTTATATTTATGTAATTTTCATTTTCTATGGGTGGTGTTTTAACAAAACTCATATTACCCGGATAAACAAGTAATCCCTCCACATCATACCCCTTAAAAAGAGGAGACCCTTTCAAATCTTCTAAATAACTTAGTACCTTGTACAAAGATTCTAATTTTGGAATATAGCTTTCTTTTAGTGTAAATTTAACATCTCCAATAAAAGCTTTTTTTACATTATCAGATTCTATCATTATGGTTATATCAGGTTTTATCATAGTGTTTAAGCCTGAATCACTTATTTCACTTATCAATCCGCCATAATATGTGGAGTGTGTTCTGGCATCTAATTTTATTTCCCATATCACATTCGCAACCACGTCATTTTTTCTAAGTTTTAAACACATTTTTGCAGATATTAAATTAAATGAACCTGTCTCCACTTCCTCAAGTACGAAACCATTTTTTTCAAAGTTTTCACAGATCTTAGCAATTGACCATATTTCATAGATGGTGTAAAATTCATTCAAAGCCATTTCAACGCCTTTATCTAAACTTAAGGCTGCAATAAAGTTTATATAAATAATTATGTCCTTAACTACTCTGAAAACATTGTAAATATCCACATAAAACTTGTTGTTTTGTGAAAGTAATTTTTGTTTTATCTGTGAATCATCCAGAACTTCTAAAGTAAAAAAAGACCAGAGATCATATTTATTCATCAAAGAATCGCTGCTACGAAAAATATGATTGACCCTTTCTTTAAGTTGCTTATCTGTACCTAATTTTTCTTCAATGAGCTTAGATGCATATTTCATGTAGTATGCAGATTGAAACATCATCTGATTCAGTAATGTTTCATGTGTGTGATACTTTTTAGTGTACAGGTTGTAGGGTGATGTGTTGATTAAGGAGGATAAAACTAAATTTGAACCATTGTAATCCTGCTTAATGTTGATTTCTTTGTGTATTGGGCCGTTGTGATACAATTGGAGTAGTGAATTTTCCAGTAGTTTGACGTTGTGATTCAGGAGATTGACTAAAAATTCATAGGATATGGGAAAGTTATCCAAAAATTGATATGAAAAATTATCAATGGATTTTAGATCCCTTCGCATAACTTTAACAACATAACTTAAAAAGGAATTTACGTCGTCAAAGACTTTATTTGACACGTAACTGTAAACATCTTCTGGAGTTTCCTTGCCATTGGAAAGTTTCCAAGGGGCTACACGTATTTTTTCAATTATTTCATTATCGTATTCTATTATTATATCTCCAAATGTGTCATACAAATCTTTAGAAAGTTTTTTATCATTTCCAGAAATTCTGAGATATATCTTTCCTTTGTCAAGGAGTTCCTTGGCGTTAAGTCCATTGATACGTATCTTTTCTACGTCATCTAAACTATCAATCTTTATAAGGCAATGATTCAAAGTTACGTCGTTATCCCAGTAATATTTGTAACTATCAGATTCCATTGATATCACTGGTACCAAAGTTTAAACTTTCCAATTTCCTCATGGAATGTTCCATGCCATAGTTCTCTAAAATTCCTCTGATGGTTGAGAAGTTAAGATCGTTCTCAAAGAATGGAACCATGATGGATGAAATAGATAAATCTGCAGCTTCTTCTTCAAAGTACGATGAAAATAACAAAGTTTCTTTAAGAATACCAATTCCTAAAGGTTTTATTTGGTTTAGATCTATAAAAACGTTTATTATTTTATTTGCAGCTTCTGAGTCTCCTTCATACTTGCAGATATCCATAAATTCCCTTCTAAATTCTGGTGAGATATCCAAATCATTTAGAAGCTGGTGGTTTGTTGTTATCTCAACGAAGGTGAACCTTCTTTTAAGGGCATCTCCCAACTTAAATAGAAACGTTTTATCGTAGACATTAAGTGTTCCCACTACTCGGAAATCTGTTAATCTCTTTTTTAATTCCTCTAAATCAAATTCTTCATCTATTTCCCTTTTTAGAATTTCTCTTATCTGTTTGACATCATCAACACGATGTTCCTTTTCTAAATAAGTGAAAAATATACCTAAAGCAGTGTCAATTTGAGTTCTGTTTATCTCATCTAAGATCAACACTTTTCCAGACAACAGTGCATCTAAAAGGAACCTTCTCTCCTTGGAATAAATTAAATTACCTTCATCTGTGACTTGAGGAACAATTCTGCAAACTAAATCGTAATAATCAGTACCAGAATGAACAGTGTACAATGAATAAGCATTCTTCTCAAGATATTTTTCACTTAAGATCTTAGATAAAACTGTTTTTCCAGAGCCTGGAGGGCCATAAAATATTACATTTCTACCCCTTTTAAGTTCTCCCAGGGCGATCTGCATTTCTTGATTGTAATTAGTTTCTAAAAATTTTAAAAACTTGTTTTCTGGTTCATGATGACAACCGATTTTCAACCATTTATCAAATTTTTCTTGATCAAGGGCATAGTTACCTAGTTTAGCACTGCACATCCAATGGGAGAAAGCGTCAAATAACTCAAAAGTTAATTCTGGGATTTCATCTGATAAACGTTCAACCAATCCTTTCAGTTTATCATTGTTATTAATATAATCTGTTAGTTCACCAGTTATCTTATCATCAGTACCTAGGATCTTCATTAGGAAGTTGAATGTTGTAACTGTCTTTCTATTTATGAACCAATACTCTGGATCCAGGTAATACAAAACAGGGGTCAACATTGCGGACTGGAAACCTTTTTTGTATGGGCCATTTTTGAATTTTTGGATCAGCTGTTTTTTTACTTCTTTATCATCTGTCTCAAGCAAATTACTTATTAATTCATAGATTGCCAGTGTTAATTCGGGCAAATCTTCTTTTTTATAACCAAAGGCCCTAATATCACTTACTGCTGCAGGAGCGATAGATGGTTCTTTAATGGGCAATAAATAATTGATCAGAGGATCATTTAAATTGTATGCTGTGTTTTTATCCTTCTTTAATGTTTCAAAGCACTTTTTAACTTTGGCACGTTCAAGCCTATATTTTTCTGTATGTTCTTGTCCTTCTTCAGTAACTAAATAGGTGTCTTGGAATTCATTGAACAATGTTTTTATTATTTCAATGGATTTAATTCCAGTATCCTTTGAATTTTTATTATTCTCCATAAAGTCAAATATATCTTTATAATAATCCGATTTTTTAATGTAGGCTTCTTTGATTTTATTCCACTTTATTTCCTTAAGTTCTGTTACAGTTTTTCTATCAAAGAAGTTTTCTTCATCTACATCCAATTCATCAGTTATTAACCAGTTAACTTTTCTAAAATGGAAATATTCCTCATCTGGATCGATTTTAAGTTTTTCTGCTTCTTCTGGACTTATATAATCACTTTCAATTATGCCTATGCTCAAAATTCCTTTATAACCAGCATTTGCAACAACTATATCCCCTTTACTTATCACTTTTCCAAAATTCCATATCATAAAACCGTTAATTCCAGCTCCCTCGGGATACCACTCTGCAAATTTGTCCTTAACCTCTTGTAATGATTCAAACTTTGAATAATCCATTTTTACAAATTCAGGACATCCAAACCATCCCACTCCAATATAACCCCTTTCTTTAAGAGTTCCCCATATTTGGTTCCTTTTTTCATAGTTTCCCGGAGTTATTTTCCAGATTCTTTGGTTCATTTGGATTTTATTTTCAAGTTCATCCTTAAAAATTTCAGAATCTGAATATTCTAACGGAGGTAAAAATTTGTACAAGAAATGCATAAAGCAGACAGTATCCATTTCAACTTTTATATGTTCTTCCTTGAATTTTAGGATAATATCATTCAAATACTCGAATTTCTGTCCAAGTGAAAGGTTCTCATAAGACTTGTTAAACTTATTTGAATTGAAATCTTCATTTATTAAACTTGCAAAGTACTCCAGATGTTTGGTTTTATATATTGGTAAAATTTTAGTGGGATTGTAACAGAATATTATTTTCTTTGCTATATTTTTATCTTCACCAAAAAATTTTATATCCTCCCAAGGTGCATCAACCTTTTCTGCTATGGAAAAAGAATCATCAACCACAATTTTGAGGAGTTTTTTGAAGGAATTTAAATCATTCCGGGCATTTTCAGCATATCTAGCACTCCCACATCTTAAAAGACCAAAATCTTTCAATCCAAACTCTATGAAATACAAAAAATAAGGCTTTTTACCAGGATTGTAAATAATTTCAGGAGTAATGGAATCGATCGTCTCGGGGTGTTCTTTATATGGATATAAACTGAGAAATTCTTCGTAGTATCCTCTTGAATCTTTAAAATCTTCTTCAAATTCTTTTTTAAAATTTTCAGCTTTTGAATTGAGTTCTGTTATATCCATATTTCCCCACCAATTGCAAACTTTATTTTAATTTATAATGAAAAATTAACTTCTTTTTAAACGTTAATTAATAGATATCATTAGTTATTTGGTCCCTTTAAAATGAAAACCTTTTCTTACTTCCCTTTTTACTCAATCCCTTGAACTCCTCTGCATTGTAACGTTCCATTTCATAGATTTCCTTGGATTGGGTGGTGATAATCTTTTGAACTTCTCCCTCTTCAATTTCAACCTGAACCAGACCCTCCCTTGTCACATACTCCAGTATCACAGGTTCATTGATCTTTTCATCAACACCATCTTTATTCCTTTTTTTAACTGTGAACTTCCTTCCAACCCTGAAATAGGCATCCATAACAGATTTCCCCTTTTATATTTTACTTTTAATGTCTTTTAGTAATTTATTGAAGTCTTTATCATTGATAACAGGTTTTATTCCATCAAGAGGGACCTCCTCTTTAAGGTTGGCATACTTGATTCCACCGTTGGTTTGGGACATCACTGGGTTTTCAAGTTCATAAACCCTTAAAATCCAGATATAAGCTTTGTTCTTTTTTAAGTAGGATTTAACATGTTCATTGGTCCAGATATGGTAGGGTTTCAGGGTTCCTATTCTCTGGGAGGATTTTTCGATTATTTCCTCAACCTTTGCAAAGTACTTAACCTCCTTGTTTTTACCATCAGTTTTTGGGAGGCTATTCTCCTTTGCAAACCCTTTAAAATCCTTTTTGAAGCTGTCAAGGAAGTTGTCCTTGTTGGCGTAACTTACAGTTGGGTATAAAAGAAATTCTGGAACGTTTGTTCCATAGTTACGTATTAAAATAGTTTGTTTTCCCTGTCCCAGAGCTTCAACTGTTGCATTCCATTCATTGAGACATTTAGTGATGTTCATTTATAACACCAGATCATCCTTTATTCTTCTCAATCATCTTGAACTCGTCTTCGTAGAGGTACTTACCTGAAACAGCAACGAAGCGTTTAGGTGTCACTGGTTTTTTGAATTTCTGGAAGTTTTCAAACTCAATAACATTCATTTCAGTTCGATTTTTAGCGTATTTTTTGAGTTCTTCAGCTGTTATCATGAGCTGATTTTTGTACTTCCGTGTGATGGCTGCAGTTTTCATCTTCTGAATGGATATGATATCTGCCCAGCCAGTGTATGCTTTTGCTCCGTGGGATTCATAGATTATGAATTTATCTCCCTTTTCAACCTTTCCAAGATGGGATTTACTCACAAATACAGTTTTTCCATTGTTATAGATTCTTTCTGCATATTCTGTTGGTATTGGATGCGAAACGCCTTTTATTTCCATATTATTTCCCCCTTATTATGGTTTTAATAATATATGTTATCCTTTTGATATATTACTGTAAAAGTGTTTTGACTTTTATTTTTCGTTGTTTAATTATACCAACAGTATTTTGTTATGCGTGTGTCCCATGACTTTTGGATAATAACCCTTTCGACTTGAATGTTTTTTAAAGATATATATAATATCAACATAATACTCTTATTATCTTATCATTTGATAATCATTATCTAATGATTTTATTTCTCTTAAGGGTACTAAGAAATGGATGGTTGATAATTTGAGACCGCCAAAAATGATTGACAACAAGAAAAATGGAACTGTGTATGAGGAATTACAGGAAAATCTTAAAAAGGGGTCTAAACTTTCTGTAATCTCTGCTTACTTCACCATGTACGCATACTACGAGTTACGCAATGAACTCGATAAAATTGAGGATATGCGCTTTATTTTCACAAAGCCCACATTTGTAGAAAGGGACAATGAGCAATACAGAGAGTACTACATTGATAAAAACAATGAGAAGGACATCTTAGGGAATGAGTTTGAATTAAAACTTCGTAACGAACTGAAACAGGGTCATATAGCTAAAGGATGTGCGGAGTGGCTTAAAAAAAAGGCAGAAATTAAATCATTCAAAAAATCCAATATTGCACAGCCCCGTATGATCTACATGGAAAATCCTGATGAAAATGTTTTTATCCATGGAAGTGTTGATTTCACAACGGATGGGCTTGGAATAACTCCATCTAACCGTCCTGATCTGAATACATGTATGTACGGAAATGAAGAAACCTTCCAATACCTTCAGAACTTCAACGATCTGTGGGAAGATGAAACACTCCTCATGGATGTTAAGGAAAAAGTTCTAGAACAAATGCAGGTGATGTACAAGGAAAACCCTGGAGAATTCATCTATTTTGTCACAATATACAACATATTCCATGATTACCTTGATGAATTAAGTGAAGAGAACATTGTAAAGACGCGTACAGGTTTTAAGGAAACTCAAATATGGAATAAGCTCTACAGATTCCAGAAGGATGCTACTATTGGTGTAATAGATAAAATGGAAAAGCACAATGGTTGTATTCTTGCAGATAGTGTTGGTCTGGGTAAAACATTCACAGCACTAGCTGTTATTAAGTACTATGAGCTTAGAAACGACAGGGTGCTTGTTTTAGTTCCAAAGAAACTAAGGGAAAATTGGACAATATATACGCAAAACGATAAGAGAAATCTCTTCATAAACGACAGATTCAACTATGATGTTTTGAATCATACAGATCTAAGTAGAACAGGTGGAAACTCTGGAGAAATCAACCTGAAAACTATCAACTGGTCCAACTACGATTTAATCGTTATAGATGAATCCCATAACTTCAGAAACAACCCTGCTGTTAAGGATAGAACCACCAGATACGAAAGGTTGTTGAATGAAGTTATTAAGGCTGGAGTTAAAACAAAGGTCTTAATGTTATCAGCAACACCTGTAAACAACCGTATGAATGATATAAAGAATCAAATAGCTTTTATAACTGAAGATAATGATAATGCATTTTCTGGTGTTGGATTGAACAGTGTCGATCAGATTTTAAGAAAAGCACAGATGGTGTTCAATGAATGGTCAAAACTTCTAGATGAGGATAGAACAGGTGAAAAATTCGTTGACATGATGGATCTTGACTATTTCAAACTGCTGGATACCCTAACGATTGCCCGTTCAAGGAAACACATCGAGAAGTACTACGACCTTGATGAGATAGGAACCTTCCCAACTCGCAAAACACCAATCAACCAATACTCAGATATTGATGCTTTGAATGAGTTCCCACCAATTAAAGAGGTTAATAACTCCATTAAAAGGCTTAATCTTGGGATTTATTCTCCAATGCTTTACCTTTTACCAGATAAAAGGGAAGCCTACAGTGAAAAATACGATGAAGCAGTGGGTGAAGGATTCTCAATATTTAAACAGAGTGACCGTGAAAGACAGATCGTAGTTTTAATGCGTATCAACATGTTAAAACGTTTAGAAAGCTCAATTCATTCCTTTAAACTCACCATAAGCACCTTACTTGAGAAGATCAATGCTCTAATCTGGAAGATAGAAAACGACGATATAAACTACGATCCAAACATCGATATTTCCCTCATTGATCCAGATGGGGATGAGTACGATGACATGATGTTTGGTAGAACTAAGAGGGTTCTCTTTAAGGATATGGATCTTATCAAATGGAAACAGGACTTAAAAGCAGATAAAGATAAACTCTCATCCCTTCTTGAAGAAGCAGAAGAGATAACACCAGAAAGAGACTCCAAACTTCAAGATCTGAAGAAAATCATTGAACGTAAGATCAACAATCCAATAAATGATAATAATAAGAAAATTGTGATATTTACAGCCTTTGCAGACACCGCTAATTACCTCTATGAGAACCTATCTGGATGGGCAATGCAGAAACATCATTTACACTCTGCACTTGTTACAGGCTCTGATACCAACAAAACCACTATGGATGGTGTAGGAGCAACAGATCTAAACAACATTCTCACGAACTTCTCACCAATCTCAAAGGAACGAGCTAAAATAAACAGTAACGTCACAGAGGAAATTGACATACTCATTGGAACTGACTGTATCTCTGAGGGTCAAAACCTCCAGGATTGTGACTATCTTATCAACTACGACATCCACTGGAATCCAGTGCGTATAATTCAACGTTTTGGAAGAATAGACAGAATCGGATCCAAAAACAATGAAATACAGCTTTTAAACTTCTGGCCAAACATGGAACTGGATGAGTACATAAATCTCAAAGAGAGAGTTGAAAACCGTATGGTCATGGTGGATGTATCAGCCACTGGTGAAGAGAACATCATTGAAGAAAATGAAACCAAAAAAATGAACGACCTGAAGTATCGTAAAAAACAGCTGATGCGACTCAAAGATGAGGTCATTGACTTAGAAGAGATTTCAGGTGGAATATCCATAACAGACCTTACATTCAACGACTTCAAGATAGATCTCATGGAGTACATGAAACACCATCGTAAGGAACTGGACGAAGCACCCAACGGTATATATGCAATTGTCGAGATACCTAATGAACTTAGAGATACAGTAAAACCAGGTGTTATATTTACCTTAAAACAGGTGAAGGGCTTTGAACAAACCAAGGATCAGAACCCACTATTCCCACATTACATGGTTTACGTTTCAGATGATGGAACAGTACAACTAAGTTACTTACACGTTAAAAAGATATTAGATTACTACAAAAAGCTCTGCCTGGGAGAAAGGGATGTTTTAGTGGAACTTGTCCAGGAATTCAACGAGGAAACCTATGATGGACGTGATATGAGCAAATACTCAGATCTACTCGAATCATCCATAGAAAACATTTTAGGTAAAAAAGAAGAAGCAAGAGTTGCAAGCCTCTTCAACAAGGGAGGTACTGCCATGGTGAAGAATAACTTCTCAGGACTTGAAGAATTTGAGCTTGTGACCTTTTTGATAATGAGATGAGTTTTTAACTTTTTTATTCCTTTTATCAATGACAAGAGGGTGAATAAATGTCAAAGCTATCTGAAATTACGGATATTCCAGTCAAATGTGAACTTGGAAACACTGTATTCAAAAAATTCTTCTATGAAAACGCCAAACTGAACAGATCCGACAGGGACCTTTTCATCCAATCCATTGATAAAATAAAATGGGAATACTGCTTAAAAAATGAAACCATCAACATAAAACCATTTAAAGATGATATTCGAGAGTACAGTGAAGTGGAAATTTTAAAGATAGGACTTAAAATTCCCAATAAAACCAAACGCATAGCTGAAATAGTGATGCGAGCCATACCATATCCAATGGTTATTATTTTTCAATATGGAAATCAAATACAACTTTTCACGGCTCATCAGAGGCTGAACCTTTCAAATAACAACAAAAACGCCCTTGAAGAGTTGATATTCACAGACTGGATAAATCTGGATGATCCAGATGAAGCTGATGAAAAACTGTTTGAAAATTTAAATATCAAAAATTTGAGCTTCACCAACTTTTACACCTTTTACAAGGATATTGTAGATGCATTGATCAAATACAATGTTTCAAAACTCATTGGAGAACCTGTAGCTGATGATGCAGATGAAGTAAAATCACTTTATGATGATTTAACATCATTGGATACTGAAATTGAAGCTATAAAAAGTCGAATGGGGAAGGAAACACAATTTAACCGAAGACTTGAAATGAATATAAAAGTTAAAGAATTGGAAGATCAGAAAAAAGAATTAACTGATAAATTGAATTAGATTTATGCTTATTATTAATTAAAATTGTAGGAAACTTGATTTAAAAGCTATAGAGGAATCAGAAATGCAAGAAACTAAATTAAACGGCGAAAGTCTGGACATATTATCTGGAAACGTGTCCAAACTCAAGGAACTATTCCCAGAGATCGTGACAGAAGACAAAATTGACTTTGAGAAGCTGAAGGAAGTTTTAGGAGAATACCCTGAGGAAGATAAAGAGCGTTACAACTTTACTTGGAAGGGTAAATCTGCATCTCTTCGCTTGGCTCAGACCCCTTCAACAGGCACACTCCGCCCATGTAAAGAGGAAAGTAAGAATTGGAATAATACTGAAAATCTTTATATTGAGGGGGACAACTTGGAAGTTCTAAAACTTCTTCAGAAGAGTTATTATGGTAAAATAAAGATGATTTATATAGATCCACCTTACAATACAGGTAAAGATTTTGTTTATAAAGATAATTACAATGACAACTTGCAGAATTATTTAGAATTAACAAAACAGGTTGACAGTGAAGGAAACAAGACTAGTACAAATAGTGATACTCATGGGAGGTACCATACTAATTGGCTTAATATGATGTATCCTCGTTTAAGACTTGCTAGAAATTTACTGACAAATGATGGGGTTATGTTTGTTAGCATAGACGATAATGAAGAGGATAATCTTAAGAAATTATGCAATGAAATTTTCGGCGAAGAGAATTTTGTATCTACTATAATATGGGAGAAAAATTTTGCTCCAAAAAATGATAATAAATACATTTCTACAAGTCATGAATATGCATTATGTTACGCGAAAAATAAAAATAAGTTTTCAAGAAATTTATTGCCTCGCTCTGAGGAACATAATAAAGGATATAAAAATCCTGATAATGATGAAAGAGGTATTTGGTCATCGGGTACAATGTTAGCAACTACATTTAGTTCTAAATATGTATTTGGAATTAAGAAACCAAACAATGAACTTGCTTATCCTCCTGAAGGGAGATGTTGGAGATACTCTGAGAAAAAAGTTCAAGAATTAATTGATGACAATAGAATATGGTTTGGTAAAGATGGAGGTAATGTGCCCCGTATAAAAAGGTTTCTTTCAGAAGTTCCAGATGGTATTGTACCTCAGTCATTATGGAAACATACTGATGTGGGGAATAATCAAAATGCCACAAATTTAGTAAAATCTATTTTTGATGGTAAACATATTTTTACTTTTCCTAAGCCTTTAGAATATCTAAAAAAAATGTTGGTTATCGGTACAAATAGTAATGACATTATATTAGATTTCTTTTCAGGCTCTGCAACAACCGCTCATTCAGTAATGGATCTCAATGCTGAAGATAATGGTAATCGTAAATTTATAATGGTTCAACTTCCTGAGCCCACTAGTGAAAAAGATGAAGCTTACAAAGCAGGTTATAAAAATATCTGTGAAATTGGTAAGGAACGTATTAGGAGAGCCGGCGATAAAATAGTTTTTGAACTTAAAAAGGACACTCAAACGTCTTTTGATGGTAAAAAGGCTTCAAACTTAGATATTGGTTTTAAAGTCTTCAAATTGGATAGTTCTAATCTCCAAAAGTGGGATCCGGATTATGAAAACCTTGAGCAAACTCTTTTAGATAGTGTTGAAAATCTAGTTCCAGGTCGCAGTGAACTTGATCTAGTCTATGAAATCATGTTGAAGTATGGTATTGATCTAACTCTTCCAATTGAGGAGTTCACAGTTCAAGATAAAAAGGTTTATTCAATTGGTTTAGGAGCTCTTTTGATTTGTCTTGAGGATAAAATAACTTCAGATATGGTAAATGAAATAATTAAACTGAAAGAAGATTTATCCCCTGAAATTATGAGGGTTGTTTTTAAGGATAATGGATTTTTAAGTGACAGTGATAAAACCAACTTCAAAGAAACCCTTAAAACAAATGGAATTGAAGAATTCGTGACCATCTAAGGAGTTAAAAAATGAAGTTTAAATTTAACCCTAATCTAAAATACCAAGATGCAGCTGTGGCATCTGTGGTTGATCTTTTTGAAGGTCAGAGATCCATGCAATCTAACTTCACAGTTTTAAGCTATGGTAAACAGGTAGGATTATATGATTCAGGTCAAGGTATTGGGAATAGATTGGAATTGATTGAAGAGGATATCCTTGAGAATCTCCATAAAGTCCAGCTTAGAAATGGTTTACCCCAAACAAAGAATTTGGGCCATCATAACATGGATTTTGACGTTGAAATGGAAACAGGAACAGGTAAAACCTACGTCTACCTGAAGACGATCTTAGAACTTAACAAGAGCTATGGATTCACCAAGTTCATAATTGTTGTTCCAAGCATAGCAATCAAGGAAGGAGTTTACAAGTCCCTTCAGATGACAGAGGAACACTTCAAAGGATTATACGACAATGTTATTTATGATTACTTTATCTACGACAGCCAGAAACTGGAGCAGGTTCGAAACTTCGCTGTAAACAGCAACATTCAGATAATGATCATAAACATCGATGCCTTTCGTAAAAGTTTCACAGACCGTGAAAAGGAAAGTAAAGCGAACATAATCCACAGGGAAAATGATAAATTAAATGGAATGAGACCCATTGAGCTCATCCAGGAAACCAATCCTATTGTCATCATTGATGAACCCCAATCTGCAACAAGCACCCAGAAAGCCCAGGAAGCTATCAGATCACTCAATCCTCTGTGCACGCTGCAGTACTCAGCTACTCATGTGGAAAAACATAATCCAGTTTATAAACTTGATGCAGTGGATGCATATGAACTGGAGCTTGTAAAACAGATTGAAGTTGCATCCTTTGAATCAGTTGATTATCATAACAAAGCTTACTTGAAACTTGTATCAGTTGATAACAAGAAATCTCCAATAACTGCAAAAATTGAATTGGACACCTACAAAAATGGGAATGTCAAACGTAAAACTGTAACAGTGCGTCAGGGAGATGATTTAGCATCTAAAAAGCTTGGAAACCGTGATATCTATGAAGGGTACATCGTTGGTGAGATCTACTGTGAGGAAGGTAATGAGTATGTTGATTTCACAAACAAACCAGATATCCTGCGTATAGGCAAAGCCATTGGAGACATCGATGACCTTGTAATTAAACGTCAGCAGATACGAAAGACCATAGAAGAACATTTAAATAAGGAATTACTCTTAAAACGTAGAGGAATCAAAGTATTGAGTCTGTTCTTCATTGACAGGGTTGCAAATTACCGCTACTACGATGAGGAAGGGAATCCTCAAAAGGGAATATATGCTGAGATCTTTGAGGAGGAGTACAAAAAACTCATCAAAAAGCCAAAGTACAGCACCCTTTACAAGGAAGTTGATATTGAAACAGCTGCTGAAGATGTTCATGATGGTTATTTTGCCCAGGATAAGAAAAAGAAATTTAAAGATACACGTGGAAACACTTTAGCGGATGATGATACTTACAGCCTCATAATGAAGGATAAAGAAAAACTTCTAAGCTTTGATAGTAAGTTAAAATTCATATTTTCTCACTCTGCCCTTCGTGAAGGTTGGGACAATCCAAACGTCTTCCAGATATGTACCTTGAATGAAACGAAATCCTCAGTTAAAAAGCGTCAGGAAATTGGGAGAGGATTGAGACTTTGTGTTAATCAGGAAGGAGAGAGAATAAAAGGTTTTCAGACCAACACTCTAACGGTTATGGCCAACGAAAGCTATGAAGATTTTGCTAAATCCCTGCAGAAGGAGATTGAAGAGGATCAGAACATCAAATTTGGAGTTATACAAGAACACACATTCGCAAACATTACTTACAATAACAAACCCCTTGGTATGGACGCTTCTAAGGAATTATTCGATTTCTTCCAGGAGAAGGGTTACATCAACTCCAAGGGAAAGGTTACAGATGAATTGAGGGTTGCACTGAAAAACAACATTCTTGAAGTCCCTGAAAAAGAGAAGTTTATGCAGGTTAAAAAGAAGATAGCTGCTGCAGCCAAAAAAGTCACTGCAAAACTCAACATCAAAAACAACGCAGACAAAAGGGAAGTTAAGCTCAACAAGAAGGTTTACCTCAACCCTGATTTCAAGGAATTTTGGGACAAAATAAAATACAAAACCACATACTCAGTTGATTTCAGCACTGAAGAATTCATTCAGGAATGTTCAAAGGCCATGAAGGAAATTGATGTTAGACCTCCAAAGTTAATTTACAGTGCAGCCCTAATTGATATAAAAGGTAAAGGTATTGGAACCGAGGAAACTCAGCACAGCACTGTGTATGCTGATGAGGAAAAACCTGATCTACCTGATATTGTAACATTTCTACAAAATGAAACTGATTTAACCCGTAAAACAATTGTTGATGTCCTTATTAAAAGTGAGACCCTTGATCAGTTCAAGAAGAATCCACAGGAGTACATGAATGCAGCTTTGAAGATCATCTCAGCTCAGATGAAACACATGATAGTTGATGGCATCAAGTACACCAGAATAGGGGACAATGAGTACTACGCACAGGAACTCTTCGAGAACACAGAGTTATTCGGATATTTATCCAAGAACATGCTTGAAAGTGAGCGTTCCATCTACGATCATGTGATATATGACTCTGAAGGTGAAGCAACCTTTGCAGATAGGCTTGAAAAGGATCCAGAGGTTGAACTTTACACTAAACTTCCTGGATGGTTCAAGATACCAACTCCCCTTGGAAACTACAATCCAGATTGGGCAGTACTCTTTGAAAATGATGGTGAAAGGAAGTTGTACTTCGTTCTTGAAACCAAGGGAAATACGAGTTACGAATCCCTGAGACAGACTGAAGCTGATAAAATAAAGTGTGGTAAAAGACACTTCGAAGCTCTGGGCACTGGAGTTGAATTTAAGGCAGTTGACAGATACAACAGGTTCAAAGAAACGATTTAACTCCCAAAACATCCCTTTTTTTATATTTTAACTAAATATTCTCTTTTTCTTATTTATTTAAACATTGTGCACTGTAACTATTAATTCAACTAACTTTTAAGCTAACTAAAACCTTTTTATGCAGTTATTCTCATACAATCTGTTATGTCTTCAAGTGAAAAGCAGGATCTGCTAAAAACAATTACAATGAAAGAACTTAAAGAGATATGCAAGGTCAATGGGCTTAAGGGTTACTCTAAATATAAACACAACGAATTAATCAAATTTGCAGCAAAGAACCTTAAAATATCTCTTCCAAAGCTTAAAGCTACTGTTGAAGAATTATCTGAACAAAGATTAGTGTCTAAAATCAAAGATTCAGAAGATTACGTTCTAAGAAAGGTTGTTAACATAGAATCCTACGATGATGAATTAGTAACAGCCACAGTTGGAAATCATAAGTTGAAGCTTTACAACTTTGGAACTGAAGATTTTTCATATATATGTGATGGTAAATGTCCAGAGTACATTTACCGTGTGAAACATGGCAGATCTCCCTTTTGTAAACATTACCCTGCAGTTATTGCAGAACTTATCTATGAAGAAAAGTTAGATCCAACCCTAACTCAACCCAATTTCATCTCAGGCCAAAGACTGGAAGCAGTACAGGAAATTGTGGAAAAACGAAGAAAGGAAGATGGAATTGTAAAATCATCTGGAAGAAACATTGAAGATTCCCTAAAAAATATCAGAGAAGATATTCTAGAAATTTCTTGCAAGAACGATGCTCTGGCACGGGAAAAATATCATGAAACAGCTGAAAAGGTATTTAAAACCCTGGTGGATGAATGCTTCCAGTTACTTGAATATGAAACAGTATTCAATCGACGTAATGAGGGATGGGACCTTCTTTTGATTGGAACTAACGCACCAAAACCTTACATAGTTGTTGTAAATTGTAAACCTGCTGATTCTGGGAGTTACGGTACCCATAGAAATCCAAATTTTGTGTCCAATCTAAAGAATCAGTGCATAGACATGTGCAAGGAACAGTTAATGGGAGTTTACAGGGACTACGTGAAGTACATGGTTGTTGTAGCACCTGACTTCAACCAAGACGTTATCCAGTTGATCCCAGAGTTCAATGAAATCAGTGGTGGAGTAAAACTTTCACTCTTACCAATATCAACCCTGCTTTACCTTGTGGAAAACTACCGTGAAAATCCAATTCTAACACATTACAACTCAGAATGTCTATTTAAAAGGGACATAATAACAACAGAAGATGTTGATGAACTATTTAAAAAATCTGAGGAACATATTGAAGAACTGACTTCCAAGGCAAGGAAGGTTCTAAGAGACAGGATGACAGAGATATCCAAGCACAACACAGACTCCTGTTACATAAAAATCGATGAAGTTTTTTTACAAAGAACCTTAGAGGAGGTTATCTCAACCCTAAACCCCTATCTCCTTAAACAGGGCATGAGTGAGTTTACAGGCGTTAAAAATGTTAACATAAACCATGATTATTATCTGCTCTGGGAAAGGGTTTTGAAGGGTTTAACAGAGGAATTCACAGAGATATTGAAGGAACAGTCACTACTTCAGATTCAAAGATCCGCCTTAAAGGAAGATGTTATCAGATATTTAGGAATATGAACTTCCTTTTCCATTTTTAAACCTTTATTCTAATTTTTCATTTAAAATTCATTTTGATATCTTTTATTTAGATTTATCCTTAAGCATTTAATAGTAAAGGTTATTTTTTAAAAGTTTTATATAAACACTTAAATCTTAGAACAGCTTAAAATCATGTGATTGACATGTATGAAGAAAATAATGCATATAATTCTGCAGCATTAGATGAAAATTTATTAGCTTACCTTGCAGGGGTTTATGAGTCCAGTGGAGGTGTATTTCTCCAACCCCAAAGCAGTATGATACTTTACATAAATGGGTATCATGACTATTTAGTGGCCATTAAAAACATTATAAATATGGATTCTAGTATTATTTCAACCCCTAATTGCCGTTTACATTTATATGGAGATTTAGCCTGTGAATTCTTAAAAAATGTGTACCCATATTTAATAAGTACCAGGGATCAGGCAAGATTACTAATTGAGTATGGAGAACATATCAAAGCTAGAAAAGGCTCTAGAATTGATTCGAAAGAGAAAAATTATCGTCTCGAAGTTGCAAAAAAACTTAAAAGTTCCAAATTCGAGAAGGGTATTGATCTGAGTTACGTGGATGAGTGGATAACCAATTACTTCATAGGATTTTTTGATTCCAAGGCCAAACTCAATATAAAGAATAATAATAATGATTATTGGCTCAACATCAGTTTAAACGTACAAAACGAAGAATTGGCTTTATTTTTACAAGAAATCTATGATATTGGCCATATTTATCAAGCAAGAAACTCTATTAAATGGGATTTAAACTATGGTGAAGCTTACGATCTTTTAAGGGATATCAATCCTTATTTAATTGGCAAAAGAAAACATTCTGAGATCTGTTTAACATTTCATAGATACTTTCAAGAGGCACAAAAACCTTTGAAGGATGAAGAAATTCAATTCATTGAAGGTTTAAAGGATGATCTTAAAAATTTGAAGAAGTTAAATTCCTCGAAGGGAAAAACTTCAAATGGAACTAAGGTACTTATGAGCCTAATGGTCTGTGAAGATCTTGTAGAATCCATGGATAAACTCATATCTAAATCAGAAAATAATTTAAATTACAATGGTATTGTTAAAAATTCAATAAGATATGTGAAGCTAAATGAATACAGGTTACGAAACTTCAAATCCAAGATATGTGAAAATAAACTGAAAAACCATCAGTTAGGTCTAAACCTTGAAAATGATTTAATTGAATTTGTTAACCAAAAATCTTCCAATCGTAGCGAATTTATCCGGACTGCAATGGAAATCTATTTGGAGGATATAAAACTTTTAAATGGGATATAATTACATTAAAATCAATTTTTTAATTTTTAATCTTTTCTAATTTCAACTTCTTCTTAATTTCAAGTTCCTTAACTTAACTGTTTTTTTATTTTATTGCTCCCATTATTTTTATCTCAATTAATAATCAACTTCAAATCTTATAACCCGACTTTACTCATCCAATCCTCATCTCCAATCCTTAAAATTGGTGGAACCAATGAGTTCAACTGAATTCTCACTCAGAAGCCTGATGAGATCCTCTGGACTGTAAAGAAGTTCCATTTTAAGCTTAGCATTGTCTTCATATGGCAAGTAGTTTATGAATTTGTTTTTAACGAATTTTCCAGTTTTTTCATGGATTAAGGTGCTTATTTCAGGTTCACTGAGTATATCCTTAACGTTGCCCATAAGCTCTTGAATCATGTCGAAGCTTAAATTATCCCTGAATTTGAATGATGAGTAGTAAGCACTATTTTTTATATCGTATATGTCATGATAAAGACTGAAAATGATGGATAAAAGTGCATTAACCTTTAAACCTGCAAATGTGTATATGTAAACCTGGTTTGAGTCTATTTCCACGGGAATTATTCCCTCTTTAAAACCCACAGAATCAGCATGTTCAACGTATTCATGGATCTTATCCTGTGAAAGTTCATCGAAAGTCTTAAGAATGTCTTCATCGTAGTTTCCAAGTAGAATCTCGTAGATCTTTCTACTTATCAAATGATCCACAACTGCACCTTCAGTGTACCAGTCTGGAACATTTCCCTTAGGTCCCCTTTGAACCTTAACATTGAATCTTTTGTGGTCTATGTCTTTGACTATCCATGGAACACCTCCTAGAATGAATTTAGTTCCCTTCTGGAGGAAGTGTACGACGAAAAGTAGATCCAGAGAACCTATATTCTTAACACCTTCCCTAACAGTGTACTCCATACTGGGACAGAACACACTGTAAAAGCTCATGAAGTTACGTCTCCCAAATTTCTTCTCGAAGTTGTAACCCAAACTCAGATTTCCATTCATGTTATGAACAAATTCCCTCTCTTCCATGCTTTCAATTATGGATTTAAAATCTTCTTTGCTTATCTTTGAGAACACGTAACTACTCTTTAAACTATTAAAGAGTTCGCCTTGTTTTATTTTACCCTTTTCAAATATTGAACTTAATATCTGATGAAAATAGATGTCTTTGGGTTTTTCTGGAATTTTAATATCCTCGATACGGTTTTCCATGATTAAACAGATCTCAGCCAGGGTTATGAAGATCTCCTCATCCCTCTTGTAAAAGACTATGGACTTTTGTTTATTGGATCTTCTTCCACTCCTTCCCACTCTCTGCAAAAAAGAGCTTACATTGTATGTGGGCCTGATTTGAACCACAATATCGATATTTCCAATGTCTATACCCAGCTCCAGGGTGCTGGTACTTATCATAAAGCCATCTTTAAGGTGCTTGAATTTTTTTTCACTCTCCTCACGTTCGTCACGATCGATGGAGGAGTGATGTATGTAGATATTGTTTATTTTAAGGGTTTTTCTCAGGAGATTGTAATATCTCTCAGCATCCTTCCTTGAATGGACAAATATGAGTATTTTCCGGCCAACGTACCTCTCTAAAACCTCACAAATATCTGTATCTGAACCACAGAGAACTTTGTAATCAAAGGGCCTTTTTGAAGGATCAGTTACGATCTCTGCAGGTTTATCTGGATTTAACCATTTAGAAACAGTTTCAGGATTTCCCACGGTAGCTGATAATCCCACAATTGAGACAGAATCGTTAAAATAAGCTTTCATTCGATTTATGATGGAGTTGAGTTGTGTTCCACGGTCAGATTCTACGAAGTAGTGTATCTCATCCACTATCACGTACTTCACATTCTTAAAAATCCTTTCCTTCTCTTCGGAGGATTTGTTCATGAAAATAACCTCAAGGGATTCTGGGGTTATTAAAAGTATGTCCGTTGGATTTTTAATGAATGCCTTTTTTTTAGTGCCCGGAACATCTCCATGCCATTTGGTAACTTCTAGATTGAAATGATTGCACCAGTTTTCAATTCTTTCGTGCATATCATTTATAAGGGCCTTTAGTGGGGATACGTAGATGACACTAACAGGTTCTAAATTGTTCGTGATGATATCATCGAAGATAGGAATGAGTACAGCTTCAGTTTTACCTGAAGCAGTTGGTGCAATAACCAAAGTATCATTCTTTTCCTTGATCACTGGAATGGCCTGTTCCTGAATGGGATTCAGGCTTTTCCACTTCAATCGATTCCCAAGGAAGCCCTTCATCCTGCTGTTTAAAAGTTCAACAGCAGAGTCGTTACCAGTCATCTTCTAACGCTTCTTCTAATTCAGTTTCCTTTTCTGCAAAGACCTTCAAGATATCCTTATCTGTGCTAAACTCTTCTGGGTTTTGTTGTACTGTATCCAGGACACTGACGAAGGATCGGATGAATATTCTTGGTGTGACTTTTCCTCCGGTTAATCCTGCATTTTCTTCGTGTGTGAGAACAATTTCCTCAATCATGGGACTTATTTTTTCTTTAGAATTCCATTCAAACACTTCTTCGTGCATGATCATAAGTCTTCCAGCTATATCCATAAGATCATCCTTTTCAAATCCTTCAAGGGTGAGGACAGGTTTTCTCAAATCCTTAAGCGAAGTATCCAGGGCATCTTCTATTCTATCGTAAAGAGCACCATAAGCTGGAACTCCCAACTTAGGATCATCAAAGAATTGAGGGGTTCCAGCCATTACAAAGAGAGTGTTTTGAAAGTTACCTAAACTACATTCATCATATATGTCCCTGATGTAGTTGTAAGCAGTATCTCTAAGTTTTTTTGTATGTAAGTTCATTATGTACTCTGTTTCATCAATCAGAATAACTAATCCGGAGTATCCAATGGATTTTATGAATGCTGCAAGTGCTTCTAAGAATTTGAAGGTGTTTTCACGGTCTATATCTCCTTTAACACCAAATTTTCTTTTCTCTGTGAAGGGTATGTTGGAGTCTCCCCTTAACCATGCTTGAGCATACTTTGCTGTTTCATAGTCACCAGCGTTCATGGCCTTTTGGTAATTTTCTATTGCAACCACGAATGGATTGGAATGTTCACGTGCAAGTTCAAGATCATTCTGCATATTTTCCGTAACGATCAAATTCTGTTTCACAGGGTCTGTTGTCTCATTGAATGCCATCATTTTGAGTTTGGTTATCCATCTCTCGATTATGTGCTCAAGGGATGTTCCTGTTTTGCACTTGAGATTTTTTGCAATGTTTTTGTAGACCACTTCAATCTTGTTGAATGGTATATCCCTACTTAATGTCACTTTAGAAACTACAAAATTATCCTCAAATGCCATCTCCTCAACAACCTTAAGGAAGAAGGATTTACCTGATCCATATTCTCCATTGATGAATTTAGTGATAGCTTTTCCTTCATCTACTTTTTTGAGTAAATATCTGAATTCTTCTATCTCATTTTCCCTACCAATGCAGACTTCTGATGCACCACTTGATGGAACATTCCCATTTTTCATAGCCATTATTATGTCTTCGTAATCCATAGACACCACCTACTCCAAACTTATGTAACTAAAATTCCTTTTTTTACCTAAACGACTGTATAAAACTACAAATTTATCAGGGTCCCGTGAAGCTTTATGTTTTAAACCAAGTTTCCAAACATTTTTAGCATAGAACTCTTCTATTTCTTCATAAGTTTTTGATATGCCATATTCATTTAGAAGTTTCTTTAACAATTTAATGAAAAGCTTAATTTCAAATTGGTTCTTTTGTTTTTCAGTTATACGGATAACATTGTATAATCCATTGATTGAATTTAAAAGGAAATCTTCCAGTGTAAATGACACATTCTCGAAATAAGCAGGATACTCCTTGGTCAAACTAACTTTACGAAGTATAGTTTTAAAATCATCCTCAGTTATCTCCCTATATTCTGCTTTAAAGTAACTTGCTGATTTATTTTTATCTGCAACAAATTCTAAATCATTTGCTATATTTTTGGCAACCACTGGATCCGTGAAATACTTCATTCCCTTGAGTTTTAATTTTTTTGGACTTTCATAATGATTGTAAAGTGATTTACCATCCTTGTAAGTTTCTTTAACCATGGTGTAAGCAAAGAAACTAATATTTTTCTGTTTATCAAGATCTAACGTTGAAAATAAAATAATTCTATCGTTGGGTTTGATATCTTTTAAAATCGTGCTGCGTTTTTTTTCAGCACCTAAGGTTTTTGAAGCATCCAATTGTTTCAACAAGCCTTTATCGAACTTATGGACCCAGTACCTAGGTTCATGAGATACATTTTCTTGGTCATTCAATCTATTTTGATTTATACTTCCCCCTCCCCTGAACGCGTCGATAAAACACAAATGTAATAATTTATTTACCTATATCTTATATTAAACATATTAATGATTAGTCCTATTATAAAATAGTAGGTCATTACAATTAACTCCTTAACATATTGACTCACAGATCATGAGAGATAATAATATGAAATTAAACGTCTTAGAAAATCCCAGTAGCATCAAAATAGCTGATAACAACTTTTTTAGATTATTAAAGGATTCTTCAGTTAAATTTGGTAGAATTAGTGTTATCTATGAATTTTTTGATGGTTTTGGAGTGCGGAATTTCCATGAAGATGTGAATGTGTACAGTTTAAAGGAAAAAAATATCTGGTTTTCACACACTCAAAAGGACAAAAGATCACTCTACGCATTTGGGCTTAATGAACCTAAACTGAATGATTCGAACCTTCCCCTTTGTGTTCTTGACTTTTCTATGGAAGGTTTAGAGAAAAACACCATTGCAACCTTTGCAGAAGATGATGAAAACAACCCCTTCGTTTTAATCAGGGTAAATTATCCTGAGTTAAGAGGAAGGCCATTCAATGGAGTTTTAATTGAAAAAGAAAGGATCAAAGTCCTGGAAGGTAACAAGAAGAGATACTTCATCAGTCTTGGTCAACTAGATAGTTCTAATTTTCTTGAAAATATTGAAGAGTTCCTTGAGGAGATGGATCGTATAACACCTACAGATTTGGATGATAACTTAGGATCAGAAAATACTGATAAAAAGGAAAATAAGGGTAGCTATTGTGTTTTATGTGGTAAAATATTACCTGAACTTGAAAAAACACAGTATCCTGAATTAAATCTTTTTCTGAATGAAAACCCGGATGTATGTCAAGATTGTTTGGAAGAACTTTATGCTGGTAGGGCCCTGAAGGATATAATGGAGTTAATATCCATAAAACTTTTCAACGAGAAAAGTCTCCTAAAAAGGGTGGATAATCCTGATCTCTTCAAATCTTATCTACACGTTTTAAAAAAACAGGTTATTGTTAAGGAGTTCACACGGGATGTTTACATCTTCAATAATGAAAAGGACGTAGATGAATTAGTCAATAAATATGCAAAATTTGCAGCTAAAAGCTTAGATTCAGATGTTAATTCAGATTCAGACGTTTCAAATGATTTAGATATTGATGCTTCTTCAAATTCCAATATTTCAGAAGATTTAACTTCAGAGGATGCTTCAGAAGACATAAATATAGATATTCCTTCAAATGATGATAATTCGAATGAAGATACACCTGTGGGCATAACTGATTCAGAGGATACCTTTTTAAATCCTGATGATTCAGATAAGTTGGATGGGAATGTTTCTTCAGATGAAACTGTTTCAAATCCTGCAGATAAAAAAGTATGTGAGTTATGCGGTTTGGAGTTACCCCTAGAAGATTTTTATAAATCTGATTCCTCACCTGATAATCTCGCAACGAAATGTAAAAAATGTGCTAGAAAGTCTTATGCCGTCACAGCTCTGGAGGAAATCAGAGAGTACACTGATCCAGATACCCCATTCAATAAAGAAGACCTCTTAAAGCAGTGTAACGACCGCATGAAGTTTCTGGATTATATCTGGACTTTACAGGAGTTTGATCTAATAAGTCAAGATGAAAAACAAGATTCGTACACCTTAAAGCCGGAAGAGGAATTAAATAGTTTCATAAAGAAATATGGTGATAAAAAGCCAGAAATAATTACATCAGAGATTGCAGAACCTTCTAAACAAAAACAAACAAAGAAGATAATAAAGGAATGTGAGATATGTGGCAAGAAATTACCAGTATCCCAATTCTATGCCTCTACAACATCTGAGGATGGTCACAATTCAAAATGTAAAGAGTGTTCTAAAAAATCCCATGCTATAACCGCTTTGGAAGAGATCAAAGCTTACGTTGAGCCAGATACTCCATTCGATAAAGATGATCTCCAAAATCAATTCGAAGATAGAACGAAGTTTTTGGATTACTTATGGACTCTACAGGAATTTGATTTAATAATCCATGATGAAAAATTGGATGTTTATGCTTTAAACTCTGAAGATAAATTAAATTCATTTATAGAAAAATATGGGGATAAACCTGAGGAAGAACAAGAAGAAACCGTAGAACCTGAAGCATTAAAACCTGAAGTACCACTCCCTCAAGTAAAAAATCCATATGAAAAAAAGCTTCTTGATGATGGGTTTAAGGAATGTGAATTATGTGGTAAAAGGTTACCACTATCTAATTTTTACAAATCCTCAACAACTGAAGATGGATACGTTGGAAAATGTAAGGAATGTTCAGAAAAAACCAATGCAATGAAAGCATTGAATGAAATCCAGGATTACGTTGAAGTTGGAAAACCCTTTGATAAAAGTGAACTATTAAAACAAATTGATAATCCTGTAAAGGTCAACTATTACATATGGACACTTCAAGAACAGAATCTATTGGAGTATAATCCAAAGACCGGAACTTACATCTTGGAAATAAATGACCAATTCAAAGCGTATCAAAATTTAGTGAATGAGACACCTGACAATAGATCAGATTCAGAAAAACCAGCAGAAGTCTCTGAGAAAGATTCTTCAACAGTTCCTAATGAAAAAGATCCTTTAAATGTTGTAGATGTTCCCGATGAAGATCTAACTCTCGAAGAAGAAACTTCCAAAGAAGAAGATTCAGTCTTAAGTCCTGTTAAGAAAGAAATCATCTATGTTTCAGATGACAATGGATCCCCTATCAATATCTTGATGAAGGGAATAATTGAAAATGAAAAAATAATGTCCACTTTAAATGAGTTAGGGCCTGTTATCTCTTCAAACGTAAAAAAGCTTCTCATAAACTGTTACATGGAAAATTATTCCGAGATAATGATAGATCTGGAAGTGAAGGATGGTTCCGTTGATGAACTATTGAGTTTCCTGGAAGGAGAAAATTGGAGTAACGTCAATTACAACAAATAAATTCCCTATTTTTTACTCCTTCAGTCCCACGTAACTCAGGATAATATCAGTTTTATCCTCAAGAACCTCTAAAGATTTCTCATAACACTCTTCAACCACGGATTCAAGGTTTCCTTCTCCCTTCCAATGCTTTTTTAAGCATTCATATCCTAATTCCTTTGCAATCCTCTTAATAACGTAGGTTGTGATGTAAATATCATCTATGTATCCGTATGGCCCGTATACCTGTTCTGGAATTATATCCATGGGCACAACGTAGTAGGCGATGGCAGCACTTATTCCAAGTCTTAACTCTTTACTGATACTACTTTCTTCAAGCATTTCAGTTAATAGTTTGAAAAGTTTAGGTCCATGATCAATGAATGAAGCATATTCACCTTGATATGATTCTAAGTTTTCAGATAGTACGTCATAGAAATCTTTAAATTGATTTTCCATATTTTTCACCTTTTAAAGATATAATCAATTATTCTATAGTATTATCTAAACTTAAATAAGTTTATTCCTTAATTTTTAACGATTCAGGTTTCATTTGGATGATATTCTAACACTTTTTCCAGAATTTTAATTGTTATTTAATAAAGTATTATGGATAAATTTCTTCTTTGTTAAAAAACAAGCTTCTCTGAAACTTATTAAATTTCCTATAAATTTATATCCTCCATCTGAAATATTACGAGTAGAGATGATCCTATGCCATACCTTATCTGCGAACAATGTAACGTCTACTATGAAGTTAATTCAGAGGAAGAAATCACAAAATTTGGTAACTGTGAATGTGGAAACCCCTTAAACTACTACGAATCCTTAGAGCTTTATCTGAAGGGAAGAGGGAAAATCAAAAGGCTTCCACAGCATGACAGTATAATTGGAGAATTACTGGATCTCTATGAATCAACCGTGCTTAAGATAATCCTCTACGCTGTTAAGGAACTTCCTAAGGATATGGCAAGGGGCAGAGTTGTAGTCTTTCTCAGGGGATCAAAATCCTCATTCATAGTGGATGAAAACCTGAACCAGCTGAAAACCTACTCAGTACTCTCAGGCATATCCCGGAAGAAGATGGATAAACTCATGGAGATCCTTGTTGAAAAGAAGTTTCTAAAAACCAGAACAGTGGATGAGTATCCAAACAACGATGTTGTATCATTAACTGATGAAGGCAACAGCTTCATATTCAACAAAGAATCATTGGATATGGGATTATTTGAAAACAAGAATGTTGATCTGATGATTGGTGTTGATGAGGAGCTTTACAGTAAACTGAGAAGCCTGAGAAATCGCATAGCAGAAGATATTGAAATGCCAGCTTACATCGTTTGTGCCAATGCACCACTCATTGAGATGGCAAGAAAAATGCCGGTCAAGCCTGAAGCAATGCTTTCAATCAAGGGTATTGGTAAAAAATTCATGGAAAACTACGGAGAAAGTTTTTTAAATCTTATCAGGGATTACAAATCTGGAAAAACAGTTCACATTCCTAATCATAAAAGAAAACCTCAGAAAAAGAATGAAAAACCATCTGAAATTCAGGATCCATTCGATTTTCACAACATAATCCTGAACGATCCTCGTAACATTATGCGAACCCATACAGCATTTCTTTTAGGTGAAACTAGGGACAGCAAACACGTTGATGTTTTATGTCAGGCAACAAAGGATGATGACGGCAATGTTAGACGTTTAGCTGCAGCTGCACTGGGCAAGATAGGGGACAAACGTGCTGAAGATGCATTGATAGATCTTCTGCAGGATCCGAAGCCTCAGGTACGGCAGTATGCAGCAACTTCACTTGGGAAGATAAAATCTAGAAAGGCATTACCTTACCTTAGAAAATTGGATAACGATCCAGTTGTTTATGTTCAGGAAAACGTGGAATGGGCCATCCAAAAAATAAGAAAGGATTAGATTGAGACTTTATGTAATTTCATATTATAAATCTTTTTTCAGTGAACTCAATTTATTCCTAATAGAGATTATATAAACTTTTTTGATTAACTAATTCTAAAATCTGAGTTTAATAAGGGGAAAGAAAGGGTTATTATTACTTCTAAACTCTTAATTATTACTTTTTATTATTTTTAAACAGATTAATGCCATTTAAATAGAAAATAATAAAAAATATAACTTTTTAATATAAAATTTGGGATTTGAATGGGCTACATGATCTGTGAAGAATGCAATGTTTATTATGAAGCTGAAGACGAAAGTGAAGCCGAGGACTTCCTTTGCGAATGTGGAAATCAACTTATTTACGTTGAATCACTAGAAGATTACTATGAGACTGATGATGATTACATTAGAGAACGAATGTCTAATGGTTTAACCCATACAGAGTATCATGCACTCAAACACCTGGCTGAAAAAAGGGAGGCAAGCAAACTATTCTTCACAGGATTATTTATCACTTCTGCAGGTTTAATTTTAGCGATATTCATCCATTTTATATTCTTAATTTTAGTACCCCTTGGCGCGGTATCTGTTTTGTATGGTGATCATAGGAAGCGAATTAAGGATGTTGAAGGTTACTCATGGATCAGGGGGTTGAAGGGTGAAAAAACAGTTTTTAAATACCTTGAAACCCTTCCAAAGGAATATTTTATCTTTAACGATGTTAAGTTGTATGAAAATAAAGGTAACATAGATCACATCGTTGTTGGTCCTAAGGGAATATTTGTTATAGAAACTAAAAATTACAGTGGAAGGTACTGTATAAAAGGAAATAAGTGGTTTTACTACAAAGATGGGGAATATAAAAAGTTGTACAGAACTCCTGCTTCACAAATTATAACCAACGCTGTTGATCTCAAAGAATTCCTTGTAATTAATGGGATTCCTGTCAGTGGATTGTGGGTAGGTGCAATTGTAGCTTTCATAAACAATGATTTCCGCGTAATAGAAAAACCAAAATTATACAAGGTTCTTCTGCCAAAAACAGTTCCGAAGTTTATTTTAAATTCCAAAAGAAAACTAGATAGAAAATTAATAAATAGAATTGTACTATTATTGGAACCTTACTCCACAGATATATCCGTAAGCCACAAGATAGATAAAAAATCAGAGTGTAATACTCACTTTTTTAAGAGGCTCAATTTAGGTATATTACATCGTAATCACAAGTAAAAATCAGAGGAAACTTTTCCTTTTTCAGAAAGAAAAATCCAATGCCCTACCTATTTTTTAAAAAAAAATCTGAACCCTTCTTCACCCAACCAACCTCAAAACCCCTTCCAATCTGTCAAAGGGCACTAATATTTCAGGTTCTTTGTCGTAGTGGTAGGAGTTGTACCTTGCAAGCCCAGTCTCCTCATTCTTACCGTTGTAGAAGTAACAGACATCATCCACATTTATGAAAAGGGGTAGAACTTCCAGATGATCCTTCCTGCTGCTCGTTGCCAGGTATAGTTTGCTGTTGTCCAGTGGAGCGTTACTGTCCAGGTTCATGGGCCTGAAGGGGGATCTGGTTGTCATGTACCTCTTAACTGTGTAACTGTACTCACCATTCTCCATGGTGCCCTGAACCGGGATCACCAGGAAGATGTACCTGTAAACATCCTGGAGAATATCCCTGACCTTGAAGAGATCCTTCAGGAGAACCTTGTATCTCTTCTGGTACTCATCCTCTGAAACACGTGGACCATGACCCTCCCACACGTTACGGTGCTTTGAAACTTCCTTGAGTAACATGACTAGTTCAAAATTTGATAAACTTTCCAGAAATTCAACCTTAGGATTTCCAAAGAATTTAAGGCAATTATCACGTCTGTAACTGTTTATGAGTTGGTTTCGAAGTATGGATGCCATGTTGTAGTAGAGGTTGTTCCAGATACCGAAGGATGGTTTTTCAAACCAGTCCTCACGGTACTCCTTCTCCTTTTCAAGGTAACTTGAAACTTCCCTTTCAAAGAATATCCTGTCCGATGCGAATCCACTGAGGATCAGGTTGAAGTTGAACTCTGAGAGGGCTTCAAAGAAGTTCAGAAGGTACTTCACCTTGTGCTCGTAGTTGAAACTGCTGACACCGGCCCAGAGTATGGAAGCCAGTGGATATGGTAGGGTTTCCATCCAGGCTTCAAGTTCGTACCCATCAAGATCCTCTTCAACCTCCTCCAGGATTTCATCTTCATCAAATTCTCCTCCAAAATCCCAGTACCTCTCATTTGCATTGAGGACTATGAGATTTTCAAGGGTTCGTGTCATGGCTGTGTAAACAATGGAATCCAGGTTTTCATCTCCAGCCCAGTCTGTGGGCACAAGCATGATAACATTTTTAGCCTCCCAGCCCTTGAATTTGTGTATGGTACTGATCCTCAAACGTCCATTACCTGAAACAAAGGTTTTCTTGTTACGCCACTTCTTACCTCAACGAAAACATGGTCAACATCAACCCCCATTCCCCTGAAGAAATCAACGAGTTCAATACCTGTACTGTTTTTAGGGACCAGTATAACGATTTCAGAGTTATCCTTAACTCCCAGCTTCCTTATGGTGTTGTAGGCTTCCATAACATCAGAGAGCCAGTTCCCCATCTGGATGTTCCTCCACTGGAAGATTTTAGAATCCTTGAGAAGTGTGGCCTGGGAGAAATCCATATGAACCGACTGATCAAGACCGTACTCTTCACTGAACCTGTTTGAAACCTGAGCTATCTCCTTTGGAAGTCTGTAAACAGTGTTCAACTCTGGCCATTTTCCCCTGAACTTCACCTTACCCTCAAAGTCCCCCATGTTGTCGATCCAGTTCAGCTCCCTATCGTAGACATTCTGTTTCTTATCACACACGAAGAAGAGTTCGTCACGTCCGTTCAAAAACTGTGATAGGAGATGGTACCAGTCCCATTCATAGTCCTGACCCTCATCTATGAGTATGGAATCGAATTTGAAATTATCAATGTCACGATCCTTGATTGAATACTCCACTATGAATGGTGCATCGTTTATATCATCCATTGGAACCATCAGCTCATTTAGAATGTCACGGCAGAACCCATGAAAGTGTCTGAAGGTTATGTTGGACCATTCAAAGTTGTAGGGTGTTTTATCCACGATACTCCTGATGTAGTACCACAAGGTTCTGTTGTAGGTGATGACCAGCACTTTATGACCCTCTGCAGCAAGTTGAGCTGCCCTGTAAGCCACAACCAGTGTTTTTCCACTACCTGCTGATCCTCTAAGCCTCTTATGTCCTGGCTGTGGTTTAGAACGTTTCTTCTGTTCGTCTGTTAGTTCAAGATCCGTACGTTTTTCCCTGTGGTAGGGTGGTTTCAGCCATGATTCAAGTTCATCTGCCCATTCACTCTCCATGAACTTGCTGGTTGGATATTCAACACCCGGCAGGATCTCACCCAGACCAACCTCATCCAAGTCATCGTAACCCCCAGCAGCAAGGTAAGGATATTCAGAGTACCTTTCACGAACCTCCTCCCCTCCAAGATCATGGACGTAAACCCCAATTTGAGTAACAACGAATATTTTGGAGTTAATATCCATCTTCTCAGCCATATCTGGTACCAGTTCCTGAATGATCTTGTTCCTGTAGTAATCAAGCTGTTTTTTATCCATTTCAGGGCTGACACTTTCTGATAAGCTCTCCATGACCCTGTAGATCATGAATCCTTTATCAGGGTTTAGGAGTATCAGATCTGGGTAGGATCCATTCAAACAGGGTTCAACAAATATCTTCCAGTTTTCAGGAATATTCCTGTCTAAAAAAGAAATTAAAGCTCTTTTTGCCGGGTTTAATCTATCTTCCAGCTCTTCCCATGAAGGATACATCCTATCTAAATCTATAAATGCCAGGCCCCCTACCTTTGTCTAATCTGAACAGTATAATTACTGGATATCACTAAACATTCTATGATTTCCAATTATATTTATACCTTGGTAACTAAATCCATGAAAACAAATGTTCAACCTATCCCATCTAACTGTGATTAAGAGGGACTTGAACTCCCTTAGATACCCTGCAAAACTGAGTTTTTACAGTCTTTAATTCCACATATTCACTCATTGAAAGAGTTAAAACCATAAAAACAGTTACTACCTAAAAACACTTACAACCCTAAAATAATCATACAAACGTTATTTATATAATGTAGAAATTGATACGCTTTATCACAGGAACCTATGCAATAAAATGAAGGAATCGTTATGGAAGATGAGAACTACCTCTTCACAGTTGGCCACAGCAACGTGGACATGGAAAACTTCATGGAACTAATCCGATCCCATGGTATAAAGTTGATCGTTGATGTGCGCAGCTCCCCCTACAGTAAGTACGTTCCACAGTTCAACAGGGAAAACCTGAAGGCAAAACTGGAAGATGAAGGTGTGGGCTACGAATTTTTAGGTGACAAAATAGGGGGCAAACCAAAGGATGAGAAGTACTACGAAGATGGGAAGGTTGTTTACAGTCTGATCGAAGCTGGTCCAGCCTACAGGGAGGGAATATCCAAGCTTATGGAACTTCTAAAAACCAGGAAAACCTCTCTCATGTGCAGTGAAGAAAACCCCTTCAACTGTCACAGGCACAACCTCATAAGTCAAACCCTCCTCAGAAGGGGAGTTAAGATCCTCCATATCCGGGGCAACGGAAAACTTGAGAAAGCCAGGATGAACGACGTCCAAACAACCCTTTTTTAATGAGTGGTAACATGGAGATATACATAGGTTTACCAAAAAAGTGGCATCAAACATTCCGGATTGAGACTTTCAGCAAATATAATAAACCTTAAAAACATAATAAAAAGCGGTGAAAATATTGACTGAAATAGAAAAGGAACTCAATGAAATCAGGTTCATGCTGGAGAAAATCGAGGGAATAATAGATTCCCGTCTGATTGGGGTGGAAGAACCAGAGGAAGATGAGGTAGTGGCAATTGAGGCCTATGAAAAACTGAAAAAAGAAGGGAAACTTCAGTTAAATGAAATATAAAATTTTTATAGACAAGAGGGCTCAAAAACAGTTGGAATCATTAAGTTCTGATTCTAATAGTGCCATACACAAAAAGCTTCTTAAACTTAAAGAGGGGTTTCTTCCAGAACTTGATATTAAGAAGTTAAAGGGTTACAGAAATCATTACAGATTGAGAGTGGGTGGACACAGAGTCCTTTTTGAGCTTCATGAAGGTCATGAAATAATAATTTTTGCTGTTTTACCCAGGAAGAAAGCTTATAAATAACCTCTTATTTTTCGTGATTAATTCTACAAATATCAATTTAAACTCGTTTTAGTATTTAATTCCTATAAAACCATTTTACAACCAAAATAAGTTTGTAAAATCCAGAAGGTTGTACCTTCAAGTTACAATCCACACTATGTCTCAAGGATGGATCCATAACATGTTTACGTACCGTAAACTTTTTGTTTACGCATCATGAACAAATGTTTAGGAATTGTAAACTTAATTTTTTTAAAAAATTTTTAATAAAATCAAAAACAACTTTTTTAAACTACAACTTTTAAAATCTATTTGTACATCTTACAAACAGCTGGAGGCTCCCTGAAGCTCAGAACCATCTTCACGATACAGAGCAGGGTTAAGATTCCCAGTATCACGTATCCCGGTAAAGTGGAGCCTAAAAATCCTGTAAGCACCACCAGAACTATTATAACGTAGTAGGGTAGTCTGAATATCTGAAGAGCCCATTCTTTGCAGGTTTCCATGCTGTAGGAGGATATGAAGACTATGGTGAGGGAGAGGAGTGCAAGGCCCAGGGAGCAGGTTAAAAGCCATACCTCCCCTGCAGGCATGAATCCTGTTCCAAGGTATATGATGTGTTTCATTCCAACTGCTGTTGAAACGATTCCAAGAAGCAGTGGGAAGTGTGAGTAGAGCCAGAGCTGGTACTTGGCCACCTGATGCCCTGCCTCCTGAACATGGGCCTCAGCTCCTCCTGACTCCTCGAAGTAACCCCACCATAGGCTGAAGGCTATGAGAAGCCCCATGAAACCTGTGACTTCAGTTAAAATACTGGGCCCTGCATTTATAACGGTGAAAACAACGCTGATGATTGTTTCACCTATGAGTATAATGGTGAAGAGTCCGAAACGCTCGGGTATGTGGGTTGGATGGGGTGGAAGGGTTACCTGGAGCTTTCCAGATGTGAGGGGTGTGAGAACATCCACGAGAAGACCCAGTCCCCAGAGTGCAAAGCGCAAAGGTGGAGGTGTGAAGGCTGAAACCACCCATATCATGGCAGCAGCACCAAAACCCACGACGTAACGTTTGCTGAGGCTGTGGGCTTCAGGCACGTGCCTCCAGATGCGGAGGTACTCTGCAACCAGTATGAACCTTAAAAATGCATAGGAAAGTGCAAATCCGAATCCTGAGGCTCCAAGAGCATCCTTAACATTCACGGTCATCATGGCAACAACCAGTATCTGAAGCATGGTCAGAAACCTGTTGAACATGTCGTCTGCACCGAAACGGCTTAGGTAAAATGTGTGACCCACCCAGCTCCACCACACTGCAAAGAACACAGGTATGTACTCCAGGAAGATGATGGGAGAGTAATCTGCAGTGAGGTTCAGTGCAAGCTGGGATATTGCAGCAACGAATATCAGATCGAAGAGGAGTTCCAGCCAGTCTGCATGCCTCTCAGATTCCTCATCGTAGGGAGCATTGAGATTGGGTTTGATTATGAGATCCTTTCTAAGCCTCATGATGATTACCTTTGGGTAATAATATGAACCTCACTTTTAAAAACTGTTTCATAAAAAATGAACCCGCATGAAACATCCCATATTTTCTTCTGTAGAAAACCATTTAAAAAATAGTGTTTTTTTAGGCATGCTCCCCTACCACTAGGGGGATCATGGGAATGCAAGTCCTTAAAAGGGAATGTAAATCCTTAAAAAATAGTTTAATTAATGCCATGACTTCAAAGGAAATACTATTACAGCAAACATTACTGCAGCCATTAAAATCCTTAATTCAATCCTCTGTGGGTTTATAAGGGTTACATATAAAAATACAAGTAAAATAACTGTTTTCAGGACTAGTTTTAGGATTTTCCATGATTTATCACTTGTTTCCACCATAAACTCATCTCCCAAGGGATCTGAACCACTCTGGAATCAATCCCAGCCATCCCAGAATCCCCAGGATTATGGTGATTAATGCAATGATAATGTAGGTCATGTTGGAGTAGTTTGTAATATCAGTCCCTTCTACTGAAGTCCAGATCAAGGTGCATGTTAAAAGGGAGATTCCCATTAAAATTGCAAGAGTATCCTCATGATGTTTGTTAAGGAGTCCTGAAACTATGAAGTAGATTCCAAGGATGATAATGAGGATGGTTGTAAGTGTGAAAGGCCCTGGAATTAAGGCTACTGAGACCATAAATAGTCCTAATATAACTAACCATGGTGAAACTTCTTTGTTTTTAAATTTAACCATTTTTAACCACTTATTAATTAAAATATCTTTAATTCAACCATTTTTCAGGTATGTAACCCAGATACTTCAAGATTCCACTACCTATGAAAAGGAAGGATAGGATCAAGTAGAAAGTATCAAGGGGAGCCTTTTCAAGGGCAGATACAGCTAAAATGCATATTAAAAGCACTGTGCCCATTGAAATTGTTAAAACATTGAAGTATCTCCTCATAATTCCAAGTAAGATGCTGTAAATTCCAAAGATAATTCCAAATATTGTGAGTGTAACTGGTTTATCCAAGGGTATCAGGGCTATTAACAATATTAAGGCTCCAAAGATTATTATTCCTGGTGAAAAATCTTTATTTTCAATATTAAACATTAAATCTCCTCTCTTTTTATTAATATTAATTCTTAGTTAGTTTTTAGAGTAAATTTAGAATTTACTTACATTTTAGTTATGTACAATTATTTAACTTAAAAAAATGAATTAAGGGTTATAAAGAATTAAGTAATGCCGTATAACCACCAACCTTCATTTACATGCTTTTTTCCCACAGTATTTAGGTAAGTATATCCTAAAACAAATGCAACTCTTCCAGCGGGATGTACAACTCCTAATCCTCCAATGATTTGTGCACAATGTGCTCCATAGTAATAAATTTTCCAAAAATTGAAACTCCTATTGTACCATGCTTTTTTCTTCCATTTTTTCTTCTTTTTCATTTTCTTATTGATACGGTACTTCCAGTTCTTACCCTTTATCCCCATCATTTCATCCTGGCTCAGAGTCCTGTTCTGGGGGTTTGCAAGGGTTGAATCTGTATCGTTGCAGGTATCTTCAGGGGTTTCTGGTGCACTGTCACTTGAGGATTTTTCTGGATCATTTTCAGTGTTAACTGCAGATCTTTCCATATCACAGGTTCTGGGATCATCCACAACCAGTGCGTAGCCGTTGTACTCTTCTTCGAACTCTTCACGGGTTAGGTTAATGTTTCCAAGGCTTGGATCTGCAAGGAGGACTGTTTCATTGTTTATATCGCGTATCACACTGTAGTGGGCTCCTCCGTTCACAGTCATGTACACAATATTATTACTTTTAAGATCATTTGATGATATTTTCATACCTGTTGCATTTAAACCTTTGGATCTTGCTGCCTGAAGCAGTCCGTACATGGTTGTTCCATTCTCATCAGTACCCGCAAGAGCTGCAAGTTCCAGTTCTGTTGCATTGAGCCCCATGTTGTTCAGGGCGGTTGCAAGGGATGCAGGTCCGCAGGTGTAGTTGGTTGTTTGCATAACAACGCCTGTTGTGTTACTGGGAACATCAGATAACGATTCATTGATCTGCTCTTCTGATGTGTTCATGGAGCTGTTATCCTCTTGGCCCAGGTCTAACCTAACCTTCTCTTCACTCAGAGCTGTCAACTCTGCGGTTTCATTTTCAATGGGAATTTCAAGCTCTGAATCAGTTCCTTTACCCTTTACATTTACCATATTGCTGTTCTGTGAATCTGCAGAAACTGCAACTGCTATGGAGGGTGTTGTACAGAGTATCACGGTTGCAATCAGCAGGGCTGCAATTCTATTCATGTGCTTATCACCTCATTTGTATTACTACAACTTAGTTAAGTAATACAATTACTTATATTTTATTAATTTTACTAAAATAAGTATTATTAAATACTTCATGTTCCTGAGATAAGATCATTCAAAAATGAAAATGATTAAAACAGTCTAAAATTAATTTTCATTATTTTAAATACATTTTAAGGTTAAAAAAAATTAGATCATCTATAAAAATATCAGAAAACCTTTCGTCCATGAATTTAAACCCCTCACTATTAATATAAAAAGGGACAGATTATAATAACAAGTTTTCAGTATGGGAGTGAATTAACATGGGGTTCAAGTACCTGAAAAAGGATGAGAAACGCATCAAAAAAGAGCAGGAAAAACTGGATGAAAAATATGAGGACCTTTTGAACCAGGCAGAGATTGAAAAACTTGAAAAAAGGCATGATGAACTTGAAGGGAAGGGTGAAGCCCTGAACTTCAAGGAGAAGATTCTTCTTGAAACCTATGAAGAAGTTATTGAAAAGAAGAAGGATAAAAAATAAGAAAATCCCTACTTTTCAAATTTCTTTTAGTTCAATTAACTGTACTAGTATAAATTATTGTACTACCATTACTAGGTATAATTCATTGTACTGATCTGACCTTTTAGATTTTAGAAAATTTTTAACTATTTTTATCCAGTTCATGGAAAATATTCAAAAATCAGTTTAAATGCCCCAAAAACTCTTAATTCAAATAGAACTGCCCCTATTTCTAAATTGATCCTCAATTAATTGTAACTTGAAATTATTAATCAATGTTGGAACTTCAGGTATCTTACCAAGTTACATGGGCTGAAGAAGAATCATTTGATGAACCCTTTTTTTTAGGAATACACTTTGAATAACGCCTTTTTGCTTAAATTACAAACTGAGAAAACTGATCCCGCCGCCATGATTTTAATACCTTCTCAGAGGCTTTTAAATTAAAAAAAGAGCCCAATATGCCCTGTTTTTTATAAAATGAATCCCAATCTTTATATATCATGTTGAAGTGATTAAAGGAAGTACCAAAAAAAGTTCTAAAATAACCTTTAGGAATTTAGAACGTGGAGGCGGTACAATTAATAGAAAAAGGACATATGCAGCGGTATTCTCGTTGTGTGTGATATTCAGTGTCCTGCCCTTTGCAGGTGCTGTTCAAACAAGTGATATTGTAAAAGATAGTTTAAAAGAAAATTTTACTAAAAATACCAATGAAACAAAAACTGTTGCAGATAACAACCTGAAAACAGAAGCAAGCATGTACAACGTGGCCAAAGTACAGCCATGGTTCCAGGATCAGGGCTACTACACACGGGCAATCAATGGATCCTACAGTCACTACAAAGACGGGACTGAAAACAGTTCCACAGATTCTGAAATAGACAACACATGGACAACAACCCATATGGCAAGATCCTTAGGACAGGTTTTAAACAACACCCTACCAAAATCTTCAGAGAATGGAGTTGAAGTTAACTCTTCATTAAATTCCAGTGCGAATGACAAGGCCAGTGCAAAAAGAGTTGTAACCAAAACTGCAAGGGTAACAGTAACCAAAAACACCATCAGCGGCTGGTTCATGCCCACAGGTATTTATGGTTCAAACTATGCATATAAATGGTACTACAAAACATGGCTGAACTACGATCCATCCTCAGGCCAATGGGGTGTGCTTGAATACAACCCAAAACATGCTCAAGGTGCAGAATTAACATCCTCAGTAACTGGTGTTGATTACGATGGAGTATCTGGTTATGAGAAGGAATACAGTCCACGCTGGCATCTTTCAAAACCTTAAAACCATTGAGAAATCAACTGTTCCAAAGTCCCCAGGAGTAACATGGGGATACTCACTCTTTTTATTTGTTAATACTTAAAAAATCAAAATACAAGGAAGTTCAGAGTAACAAAAAGAGGAAATATTCATTGAATTATACTTCCTCAGCTGAATAAACAGCAATATCCATTTCTTCAGCCACGATGTTTTCAATAGCTTCGCCGAATGCTTTGAAATGCTCTGTTTGCATGTGAAACAATGCAAATTTTCATATTTCATTATTACAACCTTGTGCTTGATGGAATCAGTGATTGTAATGGTTCCTCTCTGAACTAAAAACTGTGGCATTTTCAATGATGGGCCATGGTGAACACTCTAAAAAAAGCAACGATACTATCAGATGGTACAAAAATTGATTATAAAGATCTACACGTACTTTTAATGGAAGGGGTAAAAAAATTTGATACCATACATGAAGAGTACGAAAAATTACTTGTTAAATTTGTTTTGCTGCTTTTTTTGAGAATAAAGAAATATTAAATTATCTAAAACTTCCAACCAGCATAGTAACCCCTTATTATTGCCCATGATAGTCTCCAATCACCTCTGATCCAGAAGTCCATAGCATCCATTAAAGCTCTAAAGAAGATCAGATTACTATAAACAACCATTTTAGACATGGATACATGTTTTTTCAACATTATAAGGCGGTTCCTGTAGGAATAGTAAAGTGAGAGTTGGCTCAATCTACTAGAAAATCTCTCTTTATGGTATATTATGGAGGAAGGTTGGTAAAATATTTTATAGCCGGCTTTAACCACCCTTAAACAGAAATCTGTTTCTTCAAGCATTAAGAAAAAATTAGAATCCAGCATTCCCACCTCCTCAATAACATGGGACTTAATTAACATACATGCCCCCAGTACAGAATCCACTTCATGGGTTTCATCATATTGTCCCTGATCCAGTTCGCCTATGCCCCTATTTTGGGCTATACCTAAGGGCCATTTCATTTGTGCACCAGCAGAATTGATGTAATCTTTTTCAGGGAAGTAACAGGTTTTAGGACCTACCACTGCCACCCCTTCATAGACCATAGTAGGGGCCAGAAGTCCATTTAAAAAATCATTTTTTACCACGGTATCATTATTCAAAAGCAAAATATAATCTGGCTCAGTGAACTTCAAGGCGTATTCAATACCCAGATTGTTTCCACAGGAAAAACCCAAATTTTCCCGGGCTTTAATAATAGTTACCTCATTTTTAGTGGAGTCATCAGGTTCAGCCGTTGATAAATTCGCCTGGAAAATTTCTTTTACTTCAAAATGTTTTTTTAGGTTATCATCTGTGTCAAATACCAGCTCCAAGTATTTCCTTATTTTTAGAACGGAATCATCGTAGGAATCATTGTCAACAATTATTATATCATAATTGGGATAACTGATTTCCCAAAGTGAATCCAAACATTCCAATGTATCTTTCCACCCATTCCAATTCAAAATAACTATTGAAACTCGAAGATCATCCATTCCATCCCCCCAAATAGAAATTATAAAAAAGAAGTAACAACTAATTGATAAAACAGTACTTCATGCCCCTACAATTGGACAGAAGGTATGGGCCTTATCAATTTTATAAAAGAATCCCCTCTTTTTGGCAGATTTAAATTTTTAGTAAAGCCAAATGTAAACAGAAGGATGTTTAACTTACAACCTCCCGAATAATATTTATAATTTTATAAGTATCCACTAAAGACAGGGTCGGGTATAAAGGTAGGCACAGTATGCTGTTAGAAACATCAGTGGCTGTTTTTAAATCATATTTCCTGTTCAAATCGTTTGATTTATTTTTAAAGTATTCAAAATCCGCAGTTAGTGGATAGAAGTATTTACGTGGATAGTAACCCCTTTGTGACAGGGTTAATTGTACCTGGTTCCTTGTTTTCTCATCCTCAAAACAAACTGGCATGTAGGCATAATTGTACTGGGAAGCCTGAATTTTTTGGAATTTTACATCCAGATCTTGCAGATTCTCCACGTAACACTCGTAGATAAGTTTACGTATTTGAATATTTTTTTCTATATTTTTAAGGTTACATAGTCCCATTATGGCCTGAAATTCATTCATTTTGGCATTGGTACCGGGTAAAATCACTTCTTCTAGGGAAGTGTCAATACCATGGTTACGAATCAATTTAATTTTTTCCTCCACTTCAAGATCATGGGTTACCAGAGCCCCTCCCTCAATGGTGTGGAAAGCCTTGGTAGCATGGAAGCTCAAGGTGGATATGTCCCCGTAGGAAAAAATTGAACGATTCTTGTACTGGACATTAAAGGCATGAGCACCATCATAGATAACCATGAGATCCTTATCCTCTGCAATCTCCTCAATGACCTCAACATCACAGGGATTACCATAGGTATGTACTGCCATTATGGCTGAAGTATCAGGGGTGATTTTCCGCTCCACATCCCGGGGGTCAATGTTAAATGTTTCAGGATGGATGTCTGCAAAAATTGGATTTAATCCTTCCCATAGTAAGGAATTGGTGGTGGCAGCGAAGGTGAAAGGTGTTGTAATAACACTGCCCTTTATATTCAGGACTTTTAAAGCAATTTGTAGGGCTAAAGTACCATTAGAAACAAGTAAAAACTTTTTTAAACCCATGAATTCCTTTAGTTTTTTTTCCAGTAACTGTACAAACTGCCCATCATTGGTTAACCATTTACTATCCCATATCTCCTCTAAATAATGTACATATTCATTTATATCAGGTAAATCTGGAAGGGTAACATTAATGTGATTTTCATTTGAAACTTCGGTACTGATTTGAATTTCAGCCTCAGACTCCAAATCCTGGGAATCTAAATCTAACATACCTTCTATTATATCTGGAATATAGTTATCTTGAAAATATTTAGCTTTAGTAGTGGTGTTATGATTGTATAAATCATTTATAGGGTATTTTAAAAATAAATAATCCACAATATTCTTCAATGGATGAGAATTTGCCATTTTTGACCCTCCTGAAAAAAGTATTAGGAAATAGATTTTTTTAATCTATCCCCCTACAATTTTTACAGAGTCCTCAGCCCAGAAGTAGTAGTGACCCCATGGACAATCAGGATAGGTCCAGCACTCTAAGTTAGCGGATGTGGAATCAGAATTGAGACCTAAATCTTGCTTATTGAAGTGGCAGATTAAATCAATATCTCCATCAAAGTCCACATCTTCATAAGCCCAACGCACTGGACTGGCTCCAGCAAACCTTATAGTACTGGGGTCCACCCAACATGCATCAAAACCGTTTTCAGTTAAAATAGCTACAGCTACCACGCCATTACTTTTGATATTAATGGCGTTGGGATCACTCCAAGGTTTAATATCTATATCACAAGCTACGGCCGTAGAGACTGTAGCTAATACCATTATGGCGGTCAAAAGACCTACCATTCCTGTTCTTTTCAAATATCTCCCCCCAATTGATATTAAATCAAAGATGTAAGCTTGAAAATTATCAGGAATAAACCCACTCCAATAAAGGGGATAATAGATATTATACCAATATTATGAAATAAGGTAATGATTTTTAATGATCATTTGGAGCTGTTTATTTCGTTAATCCTACCTATTTCTTTTCACTGATTATCTATATTTTATGTATGAAGTATTATATAACAGTTCACACATCTCTAGAATTAGATAAATTTAAATATAAACCCTACTTTTTTTGAAATTGTTGATGCATCTATTAGTAGGTTAGAGCTGGATCCATACCGGTAAGGTTTGTGAATATACTTATGATCCATCTGCAGGAAGAACTGTTGATTCTAGGTTTAATGACCACGTCCAGTGGGCTGTAACTACTTAAAAATAGGGAGATTTGAATCTCCAGAAAGTAAAATTATAACTTACGTCTGGAATACACATGCTTGTTCAGTCCCATGTTTTCTATCTGAGCATATTCCACCACCAGTTCATTCCAGTACCTTAAAATAACCATATCTTTAATGTCATACTGGGGTGTTTTTCCCTGGATATAATCACATACCATGGCAGGTTCATTGAATCCAGCTAGTGCCCGACTGGCCGTAGTTCCTGAACAACGGGCATTGAATTCAAAAATATAAGGAACATCTTCATCCATTCGTAATTGCACATTACATGGTCCATAGGGATTAAGAACCTCAATCACTTCTTTCAAATGATTTTCTAATGGATCATCTTTGATAACGAATGCTTTATAAGTATCTCCACATCTAAGCTGACGTTTCATAATTATGGGGCCTAAAAAATCTCCATCAAGGGATACCGTGCCACAGGTGTACTCAGTTCCCTGTGCATATTCCTGAATTACGAATTTATCTGCTTCTGATGATTGCTGGAGACTTTCCAATGTTTTATTATCTTTGATAACAGTTTTATCTACGGATCGAGCCCCTCCTTTTCTAGGTTTTACTACAACTGGAAAATTCAGTTCTCCATTATAATCCAAAAGGTTGTAGGTCTCTAAAGCAGGAAACCCATTTTTTTCTAAAAAATAATAAGTTTCAAGTTTATCATCTGCAATTTCAACCACTGACGGGTCACTGACCATCACAGTTAAGGAGGTTTTTCTTTCCATCTTTTTCTTATTTCTTGCCAAATAAGGAAGTTCTGCATCTAAACCTGGAAAAAGTACTTCACACTCCTCTTCTTCACATATTTCTTGAAGGCGGGGGATAAATTGAGGTTTATTAGCATAATGTCCTAAATAGGCACAGGGCACCCCATACAATCCAGCTCCCAGCAAGTCACTATCAATTCCAACTAACTCATGAGTGGTATCATTCAATGCTTTTATTATGCTTTGCCCGACTCCTCCACCCACTCCTGTAACTGCCACCTTCATAATATGTCCTCCAGATCAATGAATTTTATTTCATCATCATCTATTTGTACATATCCTCTTTTAAATCCATTTCTACCTTTGGTAATTGAACCTGGGTTGATAATGGTCTTTCCATTATGTTCAAAAAAAGCCTTTTCATGGGTATGCCCAAAAAAGATATATTTAATCTCTGAGGAGGTGTGATTAATTAAGCGCATTAAATCTTTTTCAGACCGTAAATAATCATCCCCCAAGGAATGGATTATGTACATATTTTCAAAATAAATTTCTGGTTTTAAAGATGATAATAACAGTATTTGTTCATCAGAAAGTCTTTTACGAGTATATTCGATGGAATCACGAACTAAAGGATGCTGATTATTCAGATTCTCTTGAGTAATGGACATACGGTCATGATTTCCTAAAACTACCAAATCCACATGGTGGAAAATAAAATCAATACAATCTTCTAGATCCTGCCCATAACCCAGAATATCTCCACAAAAGATGCTTAAATCTGCATCTTTTAATTCTGGTTCTATATCCTGAAGACTTTGCTTGTTAGCATGGAGATCTGAAAAAACCACTATTTTCATTGGAAACTCCTTAAATGAATTTATGTAAATTAATATTAATTATGTCCTTAAATTAGATATAATTGTATTTATTCCTGTAAATTTTAAACAACATTTTTAAACAACATAACTGTTCTATTTTCCCTGTTAAATTTCTTTGCAGTATTTTTTTGAGTTTAAACAGGTTAATAAACCTAGAAAACTCATTTTGGGTACGTGTTTGTGTTATGGTGGGTTGTCCCTTCTTTTTTTTGAAAGATCAGTAAACCTCTTCAAGATATACTAAAAACATGGGTATTACCCATATTTAGAGTGTACAAAAATAATTCAAAAAAAACTTATTTTAAAGCTTGCATTAATTCTTAAAGTAAGTTTAAATAGGTAAGTATGTTTTTTTAAATTATATAATATTCGCGAGCATCTTTAGAGTGAAAATAACCTTTAATAGTAATTTTTGAATGAAATTTACATGAATATTTACTTCGTTATAGAAGACTATAACGAAGTTTATTAAGAACTCAAAATTATCCTGACTGTAAAGAATGGGATATAAGACTATAACGAAATAGACTCAAAACTTAAAATTGTCCTGCTGTAGAGCAAAGGATAGAGGCCTATAATGAAGTAACTCTATTTTACTTATCCCGTGGGGTAGCAAAGGACAGTTTAACGAAGAAAATACGATATTCCCAGTTTTTTTCATTAAAAAATTGTCAAATCTGTTTGTATTTTAACATTTTATGGGATTAACAATTAACCTTCAACCACAGGCCGGCACTCATCAATGGGAAATGGAAAACCATTCCCATTAAAAAAAGAAAATTAGTTGATATTGATTTTATGCACCTTTTTTCCTGGTTTAGGCAGTTTAATGGTTAAAACAGCGTCTTCGAATATGGCTGATGCTTCTTTAACCTTTATTTCCGATGGAAGTGTTAGTGTCCTCTTTGTTTCACCGTAGCTTCTCTCTTTTTGGATGTAGTTGATATCTTCCCCTTCAATTTCCTCTTCGAACTTTGCAGTGATATCTACACTTTCACCTGCAATTCCAATATCAATATCTTCCTTCATCACACCTGGAAGGTCAATTTTTATTATTATGTTGTCTTTGGTTTCAATAATATCTGCTGCTGGTTTTTGGAGAGCTGTTGTGTAACTTGATAGAGTTTTCCCAACTTCTTCTTGTTTAACTTTAATAGTGTCCATTATATCATTCAACAACTTCTCTGCCTGTGTCTTTTTTTTCCCAGCTTCTTCTTGCATATCTTCGGTTTTTTCCTTTACATCTTCTTTCATTTCATGCATTCCACTGGTAACATCCTCTTTTTTTTCAGAAGCACTTGATTTAAGGTTACCTACTTTTTGTTTTGCTTCTTTTTCCATATCTTCGGTTTTATTTCCGATATCTTCTTTCATTTCATTTATTTTACTGGTAACATCCTCTTTTTTTTCAGAAGCACTTGATTTAAGGTTACCTACTTTTTGTTTTGCTTTTTCGTTATTTACCATTTTATCCCCTCAAATTTTTTTATTTAATGTATAAATTAAGTAAATTACATTTTCAAAATGCAACTGATTACCCCTTCTTGAAAACTCTGCCTTTAATTAGAACTTTATCCCAATAACTTCAATCATCTCATGGTGTATTATTTTGTTATTGCTTAATCCCATTTTTGCTGATATCCCCCTTTTTTTAAAATAATGGACTTCACTTGGTTGGTTTCAAAATTCCATTCTACATCTTTTACTAACCTTATTTGGTCTCCAGATTCGTCTATACATCTTTATCAAGCACTTCATCTGATGTTTTCATCTTTTTCTACTCTCCAACGAATCCATCTACATTCAGTTTCAGTATTGAAACTAGAAGCCTATCACTTAATAATAATTATGTTGATATTTATTATTAAAACCTTTTATTTCTGTTGATCGTTACTATTAAAATTTTGTATCTATATTGATAATTATTATTAAAAATTTTCTATACTTGCATAAAAAAAGTTCATTTTCTGATCTACATTTAAAAAATAGCATCCAATGATTTAATATTAAAATATAAAAAACTCATACAGAAGTTGGGTGGTGGGCTTGTGTTGCATTCTGTAATATGATTCCAAAAGGCATGGTTAAAACTTGAATGAATTATCTATTATCTGTGTTAATATCTAGGGGTGTTCATTGATTTACAGTAATTTTCAACATTTTCTGGATTGATAGTATCGAAAACATGAAAAACATACAACTTTCAAGGATTTGGTGTATCCTACAAAGTTAATCTTTGATAGTTTTTAAATTTTCCTTTTGAGCATTTAACTTAAACTGGCAAAACATAACTTTTACCAATTTATGCATATATCCTGGTTGTATAATATGTGGGCTGCAACCAGTACAACTGGCAAGAGTATGAATTCAGAATCTGCAAGTGTTTGGGAGGATTTAATCCTCTTTAAATTAAATTTTAATCCAAAATTTGGATTTTAAAATTTTTCTCCATAAAAAAGAAGAGTCAGTTAGGAACTGGGGTTATAAAAGGTTAAAAATAAGTTAAATCTGATTTAAAATGTTAATATCTGTTTTGTGTCCCAACCTCCCTTTCTGAATTTGTGGTAAAGAAATTCAACCCTTTTTAAACCTATTTTTATTATATTCATATCCACAGGCAGAGATTCAATAACAGTCCGATTAATCCCCTTTAAATCAATTATATCCCAGTATTCACTGCTTGATTTCTGGATTATATCACATTTTCCAGTTATCTGCATCCCTGCAAGGCTTGCCATTCCATTGTAGGGGTCGTGGATTGCAAGGGAAACATTCTGGTTCATGATTAAATTGGCAAATTTTTCCCCACCCTCTGTTAAGATGTAAATGAATCCATCACTGTAGAAGTATTCCAGTGGAGTTGCCCTGACCCTGTTTTTAAATGATGTGGCAAGTGTGCAGGTGTTGTGGGATAGGAGAAAATCTTCCACGTAAACCCTGAGCTTTGAGGGATCCAACCTTTTTACAAGATCTTCCTTGAGATTTTTAAGTTCAAGGGAGTACTCTATCACCTCTTCCATGCTGAAGAAATCCATATCCTCAAATGGAAGGTCAGCTTGTTTCAGGAAGGATTCAAGGGTCTTATAATCCTCCAGATCAAGGTTGTTCAGCTTCAACCGGCCGCCGATGGTATCTTTACTCACAATATTGTTTCCAAAAAGCTTCTCAAGGGTTTTAAGGTTTTCAATACCTCCCTTACGGTCTATGCACGTGCAGAAAAGGGCCACTGGTTTTTCGGAGAGCCAGTCACGATTTTCATTAATGAATCCTCTGATCTTTGGGTCAACATCTCCCCTGTAGATTGGAGAGCCTAAAACAACGAAGTCAAAGTCCTGATATTCAGTTTTGAACTCATCAACAACGCAGTGTACTGCAGGTCCCAGGATCAATGCAATGGTTTTGGCAACAACTCTGGTTGAACCGTATCTGCTCTCATAAACAACGAGTGTTCTCTGCATATCACCAAACTCCTACTTCGTCTTATAAAATACCCATGGATGGCATAATTTTTTAAGATCAGTTAAACAATAATTATTAAAGGAATAATATATAAATCTATACGTTGAACAGTTGAAAATGGTTAGATCTACATATACTCACTCGAAAATCAATGAAACGATTGCCTCCAATCTTTATTCACTTTTTTGGGGATAAAAATTTTCAGAATAAATTTTAAAAATCTTGTCCCATTTTATTCAGGTTCTTCAGATAACCCAAGGTACTTTGCAGCGGTGTTGATGGTTGAACCCTGTATGAGGGCAGATGTTATTGTTATGAAGAAGACAACGTTGAATATCAGGTCTGCACCAGTTACTCCTGCAACTATGGGGTACGTGGCGAGTATTATGGGAACAGCACCCTTGATACCAACCCATGAAATGAATATCTGGTCTTTAAATCCAACCCTGAATGGTGAAAGACATATAAAGACTGCAAGGGGACGTGCAACCAGAATCAAAAAGAGGGAGATTAAAATTCCCACACCCATAACTGGTATCATTTGAGAGGGGAATACAAGAAGTCCAAGTGTTAAAAACATGATGATCTGCATGAGTAGGGCCATACCATCGTGAAACTGAATCTGCTCTTTTTTATGGACAAAATCACTATTTCCAAGGATCAAAGCTGCAATGTAAACACTCAAATAACCATTTCCGCCCACATAATTGGTTAAAGAGAAGATTAAAATCGCTAATGCAATTGTGAGAACAGGGTAAAGTCCTTCAAGGTGAAGTTTGATCCTGTTTATTATTTCCACCATACCCTTTCCAGAGAGAATACCCAGAAGCACCCCAAGACCAATGGACTGTATTAGGGACATTACCATTGCAGGGAGGGAAGTTTCAGGATTGAGTATCAGGAATATAATGGTCACTGTTAAAAAGTAAGCCATTGGATCGTTACTTCCACTTTCAAGCTCCAGAAGGTGTTCTAAATTGTTTTTCAGGCCTGATTTTTTGGATCGGAAAATAGAAAAAACAGCAGCTGCATCAGTTGAGGATATGATTGAACCAATCAGGAAGGATTCCATAATTGGGAATCCTGTAACCCAATTAATGAAAAATCCAACAGTCAAGCTTGTTATTAAAACGCCTACTGTTGAAAGGCCCACACCCTTCCAGAGCACAGGTTTCACATCTCCCCATTTTGTATCTAATCCTCCTGAAAAGAGAATGAAGATCAGTGCAATTATTCCTACAAACTGCACTATGTATGGGTCATCAAAATAGATTCCACCTATTCCTTCAGAACCCGCAAGCATCCCTATTAAAAGGAAGAAGAGGAGTGATGGAACTCCCAACCTGTGGGATGTTTTGCTTAGGACTATGCTTATAAAAAGTAGGAGTGAACCCAGTAAAAGAAATTGTTCAGGACCCATAATTAATATTTATTTTATCTCCTTTTATATAGTTTATTTTTTGACAAAGCGGGTTATTAACCTATTATAAATTTCAAAGGGCAATATATTAAAAATAGCATGAAAAATGGAGAATATATCTTGAACCTATGATTTTTGGATTGAGAATTCTTCTTCCCTCCATAAGTATTAACTTTGGGGTGCAAATAGATTACTATTAAAAATATGGCAAAATATATGTTGGAGATGGATCATAAGAACTCCATGGTGATAAAATGTTTGAGATATACGAAAAAATGGTAAATGAAGCTATTGCAGCTCAAAAAGCAGATGTAGAAACCATTAAGAAGAATAGGGGAGGAAACTTTAAGGTAACGGATACAAAAGCATATCTTGATGTTGTAAATAAAATGGGAGTGGCAGACGGTCAAAGTAAATCTGTAATAGATTTGCACGTTGATTCAGTTAATGCACACTACAGCACTCTCTCAAATCTCACAGACACAGTAAGACCAGAAGACGATCCATTCGTGGAGCATTACCAAACACCTGCAGTCCTTGAAATATTGTATGAAGAGGATGAAACATTCAAAAAAAGTACAGACAAATTTATAGAAGCCATAGGAAAATCAGAGGCACTCATAGGCAAAGAGGTTGTACGTAGATATGGGGGATTCTACGGGCCAACATGTGTGGTTGACTTCGCACTCATACCTGGAAGCACAAGTAACATTGTAAACCAGATACTCAAAGGAGTGGATATTCCATTGAAACACAAACAGGCACTGCTTTCAGCAAAATCATGGGGTATGAACACATCCTACGGTATAGGAGAAACCTTTGCAAAGCAGGTAGAATCTGGAGCAACACTCACAAAAGCCATTGAAAATGAAATAGATATGATAAAAAGGATATATGAAAGTCCAATAGATGCTCAGACAGAACTCATGAACGCAGCAGGACATGAATCCTTTGACGTCAACAAGTACATGCTCAACTACAAAAAGAAAATGGAAAAAACAGTTAAAAATGCAGTTGACGATGGAGTTCACTACGGTAACATAGTAACAGTTCCAGCTTACTGTGTTGGGGACATATCACACCACATAGCCCAATCAACCTACAACATGTGCAAAGATGATATGATCATGGCTGTTATAGAAGCAACAACAGCTGTAATGGAATCAACACTCAAAAAAGCAATACCTTCATTTAAAAGTGAGTATCAACCATTATCACTTGCAACAGGCTCATCTGCATGTGCAGTTGAATACATATTGGAATTAGATGGGTTTAACGCACCAATGATAGTAAGTCTTCTAACAGAGAGGTTCCACAACTATGTTCAGCTCTACGCAGACCGGGGTGCAGCAGCAGAACTCCACAACTGTGACTTCATGGACATGATATACAGGGGATGGAACTACCTTGACAAGGCAAGAAGAATGAAAAACGGCTCAGGAGAACCACTCGAACCAAACGTTGCAGGATTCAAGGTTGACCTGGAACCATTAAATCAAAACGAGGTTTTAATGAATCCTCAGCGCTATGCATATCCTGCATGTGCCATATCTGTAAGGTTCTCAAGTTTAATGCGTCTTGCTGATTATCCATGTCTCCTTACAAGTGAACCTGTAACAGCCACCATGATGACCAACATCATTGCAATGCACAAGGAAAGTCCAGCTTCACCTGCAAGGGTCTGCAAAGACTGTGCATCTGCATCCCTCGTTGACTTCAGACATGATTACTGCCAGTGGAAAGAGGCAGTTTAAAGACTTTTTTAACACTTTTTTTTAAGACATTTTTTAAAATAAAGGTTGGAGGATATAATATGAAGTGTTACATCTGTGCAAAGGAAGGAAAGGACACTGATGCTGTTGCAATGTGCATAGTTTGTGGTATGGGGCTCTGTATGGACCACCTTGTAAGGGAAGATGTGGATGTGTGGGAGGGAGGTTATCCATTCCCAGCTCAGAGAATGAAAAAAGTTCTTCCAAGGATACTGTGCCCTGAGTGTTACAATGCAATGGGTGGTGGATGAATGGCAAACCTCACAAAAAGGTGCCTTGCAGAATTCATAGGAACATTCTTCCTGGTTTTCATGGGTACTGGGGCTGCGGCCATAACCCTAATGATAAGCCATGGTGTTACAACTCCTAATGCATTCAACATTGGAATAGGTGCCCTTGGAGGATTGGGGGATTGGCTTGCAATTGGTCTTGCATTTGGATTTGCAATAACAGCATCCATATATGCCCTGGGCAACGTATCAGGTGCTCATATAAACCCAGCAGTTACACTGGGTTTGTGGTCTGTTAAGAAGTTCCCAGGAAGGGATGTTGTTCCTTACATAGGTTCACAGCTTGCAGGAGCATCAGTTGCAAGCCTGCTCCTTGCAGGAATACTGGGGATGGGTGCTGTAACCATTGGCGGTCTTGGTGCAACTGTACCATTCCAGGGTGTTGGATACATCCAGGCAATAGTGGCAGAGGCAGTTGGAACTTTCCTTTTAATGATTGCAATAATGGGTGTTGCAGTTGATAAAAGGGCAACACCCGGATTTGCAGGACTTATCATAGGACTCACAGTTGCAGGTGTAATCACAACCCTGGGTAACATAACTGGATCTTCACTGAACCCTGCAAGGACATTCGGACCATTTTTAGGGGATATACTCCTTGGAGGGACCAACTTCTGGAACTACTTCCCAATATATGTGATTGGGCCTGTATTGGGGGCTGTACTTGCAGCATTTGCCTACCAGTACATGACCAGCGACTGAAAATGGACAATAAAATGATTTGAACTATTTAATGGAAAAGATGTTGGTAGGAATACTTCTCCCATCACATATTTTTTTTTATTCAATTTTTTTTATTCTTTAACAAACATTCCAAATATAAATATTTTGTATATTAATTTAAAATACTCCTTTTAAGGTAAATATTAATTTAAAGTGATTTTTATAGGGAAGAAGGATTAATTTTCAATTGATAACTCTATTAATATGTTTAATAAGTTATTTTTACTATTATTTTTAGTTTAAAATGGAATCTGAAGAGATTTTTAAAGGGATAAATACATAGAACAATATAAAAATTAAAGAAAGTTAAAAGAATTTGCACATGATCTTCAAGATAAACAAAAAAAAAGATCATGCATTGATTCATAATTTCAAGGAGTATAACATGCCCTCACATAATGATTTAGAAGTCCATGAATTAAAGGAAGAACTCTTAAAGGAACACGAAGGAGATTCAGTTGAAGATTTCTTTGATGGTGAAGAGTTAGAAACAAAGTACGGCCCTTGCTACAAGATCACAAACCACACTTCACTCAAATTAAACACCCTAAAACAGGATAAAGCTAAAAATAAGATATTAAATGATTTAAAATTGTTGAATGGTATTGGGGAGTCACGGGAGAGAACTCTGAACCAGGATGGCTACAAGAACCTAAGAGATCTGGTTGAACATCCTAGATTTGGGGAATCTGCATCAACCCTACTTGAAGTCATTGATGAATCTGATGCTTCCAGACTATCAGAATGCATATCTTGCAGGTATCCCAAGTCCCATCCCCTGATGCTTTGCTCATCAGTTTTCCATGAAACTGAAAATCTTGTTTTTATGGACATAGAAACCATGGGACTTAAAGATGTTCCATTAATTCTTATAGGGGTTGCAGAAATGTCTGGTGATGATGTTGAGGTTAACCAGTACCTTCTGCGAAATTTACATGAAGAAAATGCCGCCATTGAAGGATTTTTATCACACCTACACGAGAAAAGTGTTTTTGTAACCTTCAACGGTCAAACATTTGATGTTCCCTACATAAAAAACAGGATGTACTACTATGGAATCAAAAAAAAGATGACAAGGGACCACCTTGACCTCATGCACTTCTCAAGACGTGCCTGGGGTGCTCAACTTCCAAACTGTCAGTTACAAACCCTTGAAAAACATCTCTTTGGAATGGAAAGGCAGGGAGATGTGCCAAGTAGTAAGGTACCGGCTTTTTACAAAACTTACCTTGAAACAGGAAACATAGGGCCTTTAGTCCCAATAGTTGAACACAACAGGGAAGATATTGTAACCCTTGTAAAACTCCTCTCCAGACTCTACGATGAAGTTGAAGTTTAAGGGCTTGGAAGTTTAAGAGGAAGTTTTTAAGAAGATTCTAATTTTAGGAAAGTTCTGCGAAACAAGTTTTTGCAGTATTTTCTATTATCTTTGTCAATCTACAGCTTGGCTGTATAGTATGTGCTACGATTTAAGGCGTTGGCCGGAGTGTGAGAATTATCACTCTATGAAGGCTGTTTTTCCAGTCGTAGCGAAATGTATGAGGACTTGAACCCTTTGCGAATAGCAGAATTGTTCTTGTTTGATGTTGGACTTTCGTATGTGAAAGAAATTTTTTTATGTGGTAGATTTTTTTGTGGTGATATTTGATTGTCTATTTCAAGTAGACAGATAACAATGTTCCATAAGAAAAATGTGATTCATATAAAACCCGCTTTTAAATTTAATTCCAAATATATATTATAAATACTTCCATAGTGTGTTTTTTAAGACCATCCGTCTGATTTTAAACGTGTAAATCCGTTTGATCCTGGCGGAGGCCACTGCTATTGGGGTTCGATTAAGCCATGCAAGTCGAACGATTCTCTTCGGAGAGTCGTGGCAAACGGCTCAGTAACACGTGGATAACCTACCCTTAGGACTGGGATAACCCTGGGAAACTGGGGACAATACCGGATACATGGAGATGC